>NZ_JBHUAL010000128.1:0-28159 GCF_042789775.1 Kitasatospora sp. NPDC056800
CGCCCACGGCACCGCGCACCAGGTCACCGACCCCGAGGAGCTGGACGTCGCGCTCGCCGCCCTGGTCGACCACGCGATACCGGGGCGCTCCGCCGAGGTCCGTCCGGCCAACGCCAAGGAGCTCGCCGCCACCGCCGTCGTCCGGCTGGAGCTGGACGAGGTCTCGGCCAAGACCCGGGAGGACGGCGCCGCCGACGACCCGGAGGACACCGGCCTGCCGTACTGGTCCGGGCTGATCCCGGTCACCACCGTGCACGGCACCCCCGAGCCGCACCCCGGCACCGCCGTCCCGCTCCCCGCGCACCTGCGCGGCTACCCCCGCTGACGGGAGGCCCACCCGTGCTGATCAGATCCTGGGACCGCGGCGACGAGGCCGAGTGGCGCGCCTGGCTGGCCGAGGGCCGCGACTTCGGCCTGCTCGCCGCCAACGGCGGCCCCGGCGAGGGGCCGGTGCTGGTGCCGACGCACTTCCTGCTGGACGCCGACCGCGGCGAGATCCTGCTCCACCTCGCCGCGCCCAACCCGCTGCTGGCCGCCGTCCGGGCCGACCCGAAGGTCACCCTCGCGGTCACCGACGGCTACGCCTTCGCCCCGGGCCACTGGCGCGGCGCACCGGGCACGCCCACCAGCTACTACGCCTCCGTCCACTTCCACTGCACCGCCGAGGTGGTGGAGTCCGCGGCCGGCAAGGCCGAGATCCTCAACCGCCAGCTGGCGCACTTCCAGCCCGAGACGCCGGAGGTCCGGGTGGTGCCCGGCGAGGGCGAGCTGGCCCGGCAGCTGCCCGGCCTGCGCGGGCTCCGGCTGACCGTCGACGAGGTGCGGGCCAAGTTCAAGTACGACGACAAGAAGCCCGCCGAGGCGCAGTACGCGATCGCCGACCGGCTCGCCGAACGCGCCGACGGCCGGGGGCGCGGCCGCGACCAGTACGCCGCCGCCCGGGCCCAGTTGCTCCGCCGTCACCGGCGGCGCACCGCCGAGCCGCGGGGCGCGGCCGGCCCCGTGGGCGACACCCCGCGCGCCGACCTCCCGCGCACCGTCGACCGGCGCACCGAGCGGCCGCGCGCCGCTGACTGACCCCGGATCACCCGGTCGGCCGCCCCCTCGGGCAGGTCGGCCGCCGCGCTGCTCGAATGTGAGACGAGCCCTGCCCACTCGGCGTCAGAGCGGGCCCGTCCACCCCCGGGAGCGCGCGTGTCCTCAGTCAACAGCCAACGGGCGGCCAGCGAGGCCCATCTCGGCCACGTGGTGTTCATCTCGGCGGCCGCCGCCATGGGCGGCTTCCTGTTCGGCTACGACAGCGCGGTGATCAACGGCGCCGTGACGGGCATCCAGAAGCACTTCGGGGTCGGCCACGGCACCACCGCCTTCGTGGTGGCGATCGCGCTGCTCGGCTCGGCGGTGGGCGCGGTGATCGCCGGCCGGCTCGCCGACCGCCTCGGCCGGGTCCGCACGATGCTGCTGGCCGCCACCCTGTTCGCGGCCAGCGGCATCGGCTCGATGTTCCCGCCGAACATCGAGACCCTCGCCACCTGGCGCGTGGTCGGCGGCATCGCGATCGGCATCGCCTCGGTGATCGCCCCGACCTACATCGCCGAGGTCGCCCCGACCGCGTACCGCGGCCGGCTCGCCTCCTTCCAGCAGATGGCGATCGTGCTCGGAATCACCGTCTCCCAGCTCGCCAACTGGGCCCTCAACCAGGCCGCCGGCGGCGAGTCCACCAACCACCTCGGCGGCATCCAGGCCTGGCAGTGGATGCTCGGCGTCGAGGCCATCCCGGCCCTGGTGTACGGGCTGATGGCGCTCGCCATCCCGGAGTCGCCGCGCTTCCTGATCGCCGACCACCGCGAGGAGCAGGCCCGCAAGGTGCTGGTCGAGGTCGAGGGCGAGGGCGTGGACCTGGACGCCCGGGTCGCGGAGATCCGCTCGGTGCTGGAGTCCAGCCACAAGCCCCGGATGAAGGACCTGATGGGCGGCCGCTTCGGCCTGCTGCCGATCGTCTGGGTCGGCATCGGCGCCTCGGTGTTCCAGCAGTTCGTCGGCATCAACGTGATCTTCTACTACTCGTCCCTGCTGTGGCAGTCGGTCGGCATCAACGAGTCCAACTCGCTGCTGATCAGCCTCTCCACCTCGATCATCAACGTGATCGGCACGGTGATCGCGATGGCCCTGGTGGACCGGATCGGCCGCAAGCCGCTCGCCCTGGCCGGCTCGATCGGCATGGCGGCCGCGCTGGGCACCGCCGCCTGGGCGTTCTCCTACCGGGAGGGCACCGGCGACACCGCCACCCTGGACAACACCCACGCCACCGTCGCCCTGGTCGCCGCGCACGTCTTCGTGCTCTGCTTCGCCTTCTCCTGGGGCGTGGTGGTCTGGGTCCTGCTCGGCGAGATGTTCCCCAACCGGATCCGCGCGCTGGCGCTGTCCGTCGCCGCCTCGGCGCAGTGGATCGCCAACTGGGCGATCACCGTCAGCTTCCCGGACCTCGCCGACTGGAACCTCTCCGCGACGTACGTCATCTACGCGGCCTTCGCGCTGCTCTCCATCCCGTTCGTGGCCTTCTGCATCAAGGAGACCAAGGGACGCGCCCTGGAGGAGATGGGCTGACCCGGACCGCCCCGCCGAACTCCCGCCGCTCGCGGCCCGACCCACCGAGAGGAAGCCATGCCTGACCAGGGCGGCTCCCGGCAGAACGTCACCTTCCCGAGCAACGGCCGTACCGCGCACGGCTACCTGGCCCGCCCGCCGCAGGGCGTCGGACCGGGCCTGGTGGTGGTGCAGGAGTGGTGGGGCCTGACCTCGCACATCGCCGACATGGCCGACCGCTTCGCCGCCGAGGGCTTCACCGTCCTCGCCCCCGACCTGTTCGGCGGCGCCACCACCCACGACGGCACCGAGGCGGCCCGCTTCCGGCGCGAGCTGCCGGTCGACCGGGCGGTGGAGGACCTGGCCGGGGCGGTCGACCACCTGCTCGCGCTGGACGGCGTGGTCGGCGACGCGGTCGGCGTGGTCGGCTTCTGCATGGGCGGCGGCTTCGCCCTGCTGCTGGCCGCCCGGGCCGGCGACAGGGTGGCCGCCGTGGTCCCGTTCTACGGCCTGCCGCCCGACCCGGACTTCGACTACCGCGGCCTGACCGCCCACGTGCTCGGCCACTTCGGCGAGCTGGACGGCTCGATCCCGATGGCCGCCGTGGACGAGGCGGCGATCCGGATCGGCGAGGCCACCGACGTCCGCCCGGAGATCCACTTCTACCCGGCCGGGCACGCCTTCATGAACGACGAGAACCTGATCGGCACCTACGACCCGCTCCAGGCCCGGATCGCCTGGCGCCGCACCGTCACCTTCCTCTGGGGCCACCTCGGCTGACGGGGCCGGCGCGGCCGGCGGGGCAGCCCTCGACGTTCGGGGCCACCTCGGCCGACGGGGCGGACTCGGCCGACGGGGCAAGCTCGGCTGAAACCCCACCCTCCCGACGCCCCGGTACGACAACCGGATGGACACCCGTACGCCCCCACGGCATAGTCTCCGGGTGCCGACCCCACCCTCACGCCGCTTCGCCTGGGCGAGCCGCAACTTCCGCATCCAGACCGCCGCCACCGTGGTCAGCGGCCTCGGCAACGCCGGCGCCCCCATCGCCACCGCCTTCGCCGTGCTCGGCACCGGCGGCACCACGACAGAGGTCGGCTACGTCACCGCCGCCCGGCTGGTGCCCACCGTCCTGCTGATGGTGGTCGGCGGCACCCTCGCCGACCGGCTGCCGCGCCACCTGATCATGGTCGCCGCCAACGTGTTCAGCGGGGTCTCCCAGGCCGTCCTGGCCGCCCTGGTGCTGACCGGTGACGTCCGGCTCTGGCAGATGCTGGCGCTCTCCGCGGCCGGCGGGGCCGGCTACGCCCTCTACTCCCCCGCCTCCGGCGGCATGATCATGCAGGCCGTCCCCCAGGAGCACGCCGCCCGCGCCTTCGCGGTCTTCCGGATGGGCCTCAACGCCTCCCAGATCGGCGGCGCCGCCCTCGGCGGGGCGCTCACCGCCCTCGTCGGCCCGGGCTGGGTGCTCGCCCTGGACGCCCTGTGCTTCCTGGTCGCCGCCGCCCTCCGCTTCTTCCTGGAGCCGGAGAAGGCCCCCGCGTCCTCCGGCAGCAGCATGCTGCGCGACCTGCGCGAGGGCTGGCGGGAGTTCGCCTCCCGCCGCTGGCTCTGGGTGATCGTGCTCCAGTTCTCGGTGCTGGTCGCCTGCATCAACGCGGTGGAGTCGGTGTACGGGCCGACCGCCGCCAAGGAGCGGCTCGGCGGGGCGGGCGCCTGGGGCCTGGCGATGGCCGCCTACGGCGTCGGCCTGGTGGCCACCGGCGTGCTGATGACGCGCTGGCGGCCGCGCCGGATCCTGCTGGTCGGCAACTGGGGGGTCTTCCTGTTCGGCGTGCCCGCCCTGGCCCTCGCCGCCGAGGTGCCGCTGCCGCTGCTGGTCGTCGCGATGTTCCTGTCCGGCGTCGGCGTCACCGTCTTCGGCGTCAACTGGATGGTCGCGCTCCAGCAGGAGATACCCGAGGAGATGTTCTCCCGGGTCACCGCGTACGACGAGCTCGGCTCCTACTCGCTGGCCCCGGTCGGCACCGCGCTGGCCGGCCCCGCCGCCGTGGCGCTCGGCCTGTCGGGCGCGCTCTGGGCGTGCGCCGCCGCCTGTCTGGTGCTCAGCGCGGTCGTCCTGCTGGACCCGCAGGTGCGCCGGCTGAGCCGTCGGGGCACGACGGACGCACCGGTGCCCGTCAGCGAGCCCGCGCCCGCTCCGTGAGCCCCCTGTGCGCCCCGCGTGCGCCCGCCCGTGGGCAACCGCAGGTGCGCGGGTGACGTCCGAAGTGTCAGGAAAAACCACCGTCTCCGAGGGGCCACCGGTGCCGAAGCCACTGCTGTTCCTGGACGTCGACGGCGTCCTCAACCCGGTCCGCCCCCACCCGGACGCCGGGTTCGACACCCACACCCTGTTCGGCTACACCGTCCTGCTGTCCGCCCGGCACGGCACCTGGCTGCGCGAGCTCTCCGGAACGTACGACCTGGTCTGGGCGACGACGTGGGAGGAGAACGCGAACACCCACATCGCCCCGGCGATCGGCCTGGACCCGCTCCCGGTGGTCACCTTCACCGGCTACGTCCCGCAGCCCGGCGACCCGCGCGTCCCGCTGATGGAGCTGTTCTCCGCCGCCAAGTGGGCCCCGCTGCTGCGCTACGCCGCCGGCCGGCCGTTCGCCTGGGTGGACGACGTCATCCCGCCGCGGCTGGTCCGCCGCTCCCAGTTGCGCCGGGACCGCCTGCTGCTGCCCGTCGACCCCGGCGAGGGCCTGGAACGCCGGCACGTCGACCGGCTGCTCGCCCGTCCGCCGCGCGGCCGGGCGCGGTCGCTCAAGGGGTCGGCAGCCAGCTGACGTGCCCGGCCAGCAGCGCGTACCCGACAAAGGCCACCGTGTCGATCAGCGCGTGCGCCACCACCAGCGGCATCACCCGCCCCCAGCGCCGGTACAGCAGGCAGAACACCACGCCCATCACCATGTTGCCGACCAGCCCGCCGACCCCCTGGTAGAGGTGGTACGAGCCGCGCAGCACCGAACTCGCGGCCACCGCCGCCGGCCAGGACCACCCGACCTGCCCCACCCGGCGCAGCAGGTAGCCGAGGACGACGACCTCCTCCAGGATCGCGTTCTGCCAGGCCGACAGCAGCAGCACCGGCACCCGCCACCACACGTCCGGCAGCCCGGACGGCGCCACCGTCAGGTTGTACCCGGCCGCCTGCGAGGCCAGGTAGAGCGCCAGCCCCGACCCGCCGATCGCGGCCGCGACGGCGGCGCCCCGCCCCAGGTCGCGCAGCTTCTGCCCGAGGTCGAAGCCCAGCACCCGCAGCGCGACGCCCTCGCGCACCAGCAGGTACCCGACCAGCACCACCGGCATCAGCCCGCGCCCGATGTAGTACAGCTGCCACACCAGGTCCAGCCAGGGCCGCCCGGGCGCCCGCGAGCCGTTCAGCGTGGCGACCTGCTGGCCGAGCTTGAGCGGTTCGGTGAGCGAGCCGGTGAAGCTGATCAGCGCGCTGATCCCGCTGGCCCCGAGCGAGAGGCCGAGGACGATCAGCAGCTCCGCGCCGAACAGCCGACGGGTGGGCTTCGCGGTCTCCGGCGCGGTCGGGACGGTGGTCACGGGGGCTCCAGCGGACGGGCGGTCGCTCCGGCCGTCGGCCGACCGCCGGAGCGATCATCCTGACACAGCCGCCGGACCGCCCCGACGGGGAGGGCTCAGCCCACCGGCCAGGTGTGCACCGGCTCGCCGCCGCGCATGAGTTCGGCGTAGCGCCTGGTCATCGCCGCGAGCGCGGCCGGCCGGTCCATCCCGTACTGCTCGCGCAGCCGGTGGAAGGTCGCGGTCTGCCAGGACGCGCCGTTGGTGCGGCGCAGGCAGCGCTGCTCGATGATGCCCAGGTAGCGGTCCCGGTCGGCGGGCTCCACGCCCCACTCGTCCAGCCCCTGGTAGGCCATCGGCAGCAGCTCGTTGAGCACCAGGTCGACCGCGGACACGGTCTGCAGCCCGCCGCCGCGCCCGGCCCGCCCCGAGCGCGGCCACTGGAACACCGCGTCGATGCCGTACCGGGCGCCCTGCTGGAAGTTCTCGTCCGCCCGCTCGAACGGCAGCCGGGTCCAGATCGGCCGGGGCTGCTCGGCCAGCACCCGCACCAGGCCGTAGTAGAAGGCGGCGTTGGCGAGCGTGTCGGCGACCGTCGGCCCGGCCGGCAGCGCCCGGTTCTCCACCCTCAGGTGCGCCACCCCGCCCGCGATGTCGTACACCGGGCGGTTCCAGCGGTAGATGGTGCCGTTGTGCAGCCGCATCTCGGCGAGCCTGGGCGCGCCGCCGGAGGCCAGCACCTTCATCGGGTCCTCGTCGTCGCAGATCGGCAGCAGCGCGGGGAAGTACCGCAGGTTCTCCTCGAACAGGTCGTACGCCGAGTCCACCCAGCGCTCGCCGAACCAGGTGATCGGGCGCACGCCCTGGGCCTTGAGCTCCGCCGTACGGGTGTCACAGGCCTGTTGGAAGAGCACCGGACGGGTCTCCCGCCACAGCTCCCGCCCGAACAGGAAGGGCGAGTTGGCGCCGAGCGCGAGCTGCGGCCCGCAGATCGCCTGGGCCGCGTTCCACACCGAGGAGAACCGCTGCGGGGTCACCTGGAGGTGCAGTTGGAGCGAGGTGGCGGCGGCCTCGGCCACCATGGTGATCGACTCCAGCTGGAGGTGCTCGACGCCCTCGATGTCCAGCGCGATGTCCTCCCCGCGGGCGGCCAGGATCTGGTCGCTGAGCAGGCTGTACCGCTGGTTGTGGCTCATCGCGTCCAGCCCGGTGTGGGCGTGCTCCAGGGTCGGCAGGATGCCCACCATGACGATCCGGGCGCCCGCCTCGGCCGCCTGCCGGTCGGCGTAGCGCAGCCCGGTGTCGATCTCCTCGCGCAGCTCCTCGAACACGTGCCCGCAGAGCCGGTGCGGCGTGATGTTGACCTCGATGTTGAAGCGGCCCAGTTCGGTCTGGAAGTCGCTGGAGCCGATCGCGCTCAGCACCTGCGCGTTGTTCATGGCCGGCAAGCCCTGCTCGTCGGCCAGGTTGAGCTCGATCTCCAGGCCCATCACCGCCCGCGGCCGGTCGAAGCGGTCCTCCCGGATCATCCGTCCGAGCACGTCCAGACACGTGTGGAGCTTGCGCCGGTAGAGCTGCCGGTCCGCCAGTTCCGCCCGAGTCGCCACGACCTTCTCGCCCACGGTCCCCTCCTCCAGAGCCACCCCGTCGAGCACCCGGTCGACCGACCGTGCAAGCATGATGCCCACCGCGAAGATCGATACCCGAACGTGCGTACTGGCTTGCAATGCAAGGCATCTGACGGAAAATCAGACGAACTGTGGACTTGCCCGACACCACAGCCTGTGATAAACAGATCACCCTGCGCACCTGTTCGAATTCGCACAGCGCTCCGGCCGGTCCGCCTCGCCCCGAAAGCCCTCGTCGAGGCGGCGACCGCGCCGGCACCGCGATCCTGCACAACCGGACACGGCCCGGCCCCGTCACCGACGACGCGTCGCCCCGCCACGCCGGTATGCCGCACTCGCACGCCGATCTCGCTTGGAGAGGCGGACCCCGCCATGACTCTGCAAACCCCCCAGCCCCCGCCGAGCGCCCTGCGCGCCGTCCTGGGCGCGCTCGACTCGGAGACCGCGCTGCGCCAGCCCGCCGCCGCAGCACTGCGCCATCCGACCGGCCCACTGCTCCCCGCCCACCCGCTCGCGGTGCACGTCCTGAACGGCCCGCGCCCGGAGCTGCCGGCCGCCCGCCGCACCGGCTGGCGCTTCCTGATCAAGGACGGCGCCGAGGTGGCCGCCGCCGCCGAGGTGGTGCAGAGCGCCGAGGGCCACAGCTTCTCCCACTTCACCGCCGGCCCCTACCTCGACTCGACGGTCCGGGCCCTGCGCGAGGCCTGGCAGCTCGCCCAGGGCTCCCGGACCCGCCGGCAGCCCCGGCTGCTGACCTTCCCCGGCCAGTACGCCACGGCGCTCTGGCTGCACAACCCCGACGCCGACCCGGACGGCGACCTCCTGATCCCCCTGGCCCCGGCCCCGCTCGGCGTCGCCGCGCACCGCGCCCGGCCGGCCGCCGAACTGCTGCCGCTGCTCGCCCGCGCCCCGCTCGCCGGGCCGCTGCTGCTCGGTACCTCCTGACCCGCCGACGCCCCACGGGCCGCCGGGCCCACCCGCCCGGCGGCCCTCGACCGCGCCCGCGCCCAAACCCTCACCCGAACGGTGACCACCCGTCCGGGCCATTCGGCATGGCCCCAATGGGCCATGTCCCGACTGACCCACCGGTGCGCCTTTTCCCGTCGGCCCCACCTGAACGGGTGATCTCTACCCGGGAGTTGTGGCGCATGTCACGAAATCCCTGCGCGCGGCTCCCGGGATGCCGACACTGGGAACCAGCGTGGAAGGACCCCCTGTCCTACCCACTTGGGCGCCGGCCCACACTTGGCCGGCGCGCGGACAGGATCCGACCACCGCGGCGGCCCCGGACGGCACCACCTCCGGCGACCGCACCACGGGGAGGATCGCAGAGCGAAGCGAGGGTACGCATGTGCCAGCACCGTCCTGAGTGCCCGACGGCCGAGTCCGAGGACCGCGAGGCGGCCGTATCGGTGGCCCGTCACCCGGAGCAGGGCTGGAGCCTGCTCTGCAACGGCGTCGTCCTGTTCGAGGACACCGGCGAACTGCTGCCCGACGGCCGGGTGATCGCCCCGCGCCGCCCCGTCGCCCACGCGGCCTGACCACCCGGTCCGACCGTACGGCGGGGGCAGCCGCCGACCAGCGCAGACGGGCAGGGCCCCGGCGGAGAACTCCGCCGGGGCCCTGCCGTCCGACCCGGACCTCCTGGGCCCGGTCGGGTCAGACGCCGTACTCGTCCAGCGGCGGGCAGGAGCAGACCAGGTTGCGGTCGCCGTACGCGCCGTCGATCCGGCTCACCGGCGGCCAGTACTTGTCCGCCGGGTTCACGCCCGCCGGGAAGACCGCCTCCTGCCGCGAGTAGCCGTGCGCCCAGTCGCCGGCCAGCGTGGCGGCGGTGTGCGGGGCGTTGCGCAGCGGGTTGTCGTCGGCCGCCCACTCGCCCGAGCCGACCTTGTCGACCTCGGCCCGGATGGTGATCATCGCGTCGCAGAAGCGGTCGATCTCGTGCAGGTCCTCGGACTCGGTCGGCTCGATCATCAGCGTGCCGGCCACCGGGAAGGACATCGTCGGCGCGTGGAAGCCGTAGTCGATCAGGCGCTTGGCGATGTCGTCCACCGTCACGCCCGTCTCCTTGGTCAGCGGGCGCAGGTCGATGATGCACTCGTGCGCGACCAGCCCGCCCGGACCGGTGTAGAGCACCGGGAAGTGCGGCGCCAGGCGCTTGGCGATGTAGTTGGCGTTCAGCACCGCGACCTGGGTCGCGTGCTTGAGGCCCTCGCCACCCATCAGCCGGACGTACGCCCAGGAGATCGGCAGGATGGCCGCCGAGCCCCACGGCGCGGCCGAGATCGGGCCCACGCCGGTGGCCGGGCCGGCCTCCGGCTGCAGCGGGTGGTTCGGCAGGTACGGCGCCAGGTGGGCGCGCACCGCGACCGGGCCGACGCCCGGGCCGCCACCGCCGTGCGGGATGCAGAAGGTCTTGTGCAGGTTCAGGTGCGAGACGTCCGCGCCGAACTTGCCCGGCTTGGCCAGGCCGACCAGGGCGTTCAGGTTGGCGCCGTCCACGTACACCTGGCCGCCGGCCTCGTGCACCAGGGCGCAGATGTCGGTGATCTGGGTCTCGTACACGCCGTGGGTGGACGGGTAGGTGACCATCAGCACGGCGAGGTTGTCGCGGTGCTGCTCGATCTTCGCCTTCAGGTCCTCGACGTCCACGTCGCCGTCGACCAGGGTCTTCACCACGACCACGCGCATGCCGGCCATCACCGCGGAGGCCGCGTTGGTGCCGTGCGCCGAGGACGGGATCAGGCAGACGTCGCGCTGGGTGTCGCCGTTGGCGTGGTGGTAGGCGCGCACGGCCAGCAGACCGGCCAGCTCGCCCTGCGAGCCCGCGTTCGGCTGGATCGACACGGCGTCGTAGCCGGTCACCTCGACCAGCTGCTGCTCCAGCTGGCGGATCAGGGTCAGGAAGCCCTGGGCCTGGTCGATCGGCGCGAAGGGGTGCAGCTGGCCGAACTCCGGCCAGGTCACCGCCTCCATCTCGGTGGTCGCGTTGAGCTTCATGGTGCAGGAGCCCAGCGGGATCATGCCGCGGTCCAGCGCGTAGTCCCGGTCCGACAGGCGGCGCAGGTAGCGCAGCATGGCGGTCTCCGAGCGGTGGCTGTGGAAGACCGGGTGGGTCAGGTACTCGTCCTCGCGCAGCAGCGCGGCGGGCAGCGCGTCGGCGGCCTCGGCGACCTCGACGGCGGGGACGCCGAACGCGGCCCAGACGCCGGCCAGGTGCTCGCGGGTGGTGGTCTCGTCGGTGGAGACGGAGATCCGGTCCGCGCCGTCCTGGTGGACGTTGATGCCGTTGGCGCGGGCGGCGGCGGCGATCTCGGCGGCGCGGCCCGGGACGACGGCGGTGACGGTGTCGAAGAACTCGCCGTGCAGCAGCTCGACGCCGCCGGCCCGCAGGCCCTCGGCGAGGGCGGCGGCGTAGCGGTGGGTGCGGCGGGCGATGTCGGCCAGGCCGTCGGGGCCGTGGTAGACGGCGTACATCGAGGCCATCACGGCGAGCAGCACCTGGGCGGTGCAGATGTTGCTGGTGGCCTTCTCGCGGCGGATGTGCTGCTCGCGGGTCTGCAGCGCCAGGCGGTAGGCGCGGTTGCCGTCGACGTCGACGGAGACGCCGACCAGGCGGCCGGGCAGCGAGCGGGCGAACTCGGCGCGCACCGACAGGTAGCCGGCGTGCGGGCCGCCGAAGCCCATCGGCACGCCGAAGCGCTGCGAGGTGCCGCAGGCGATGTCGGCGCCCAGCGAACCCGGGGACTTGAGCAGGGTCAGCGCGAGCAGGTCGGCGGCGACGGCGACGATCGCGCCCAGGCCGTGCGCCTGCTCGATCACCGCGGTGAGGTCGCGGACCACACCGGTGGCGCCCGGGTACTGGAGCAGCACGCCGAAGACGCCGCGCTCGACGATCTCGGCCGGGATGCCCTCGGACAGGTCGGCGACGACGACCTCGACACCGGTCGGCACGGCACGGGTGTTGATCACCGCGACGGTCTGCGGCAGGGTCTCGGCGTCGACCAGGAAGACGCCGCCCTTGACCTTGGTGACGCGGCGGGCCAGCGCCATCGCCTCGGCGGCCGCGGTGCCCTCGTCCAGCAGCGAGGAGCCGGAGGTCGGCAGGCCGGTCAGGTCGGAGACCAGGGTCTGGAAGTTGAGCAGCGCCTCCAGGCGGCCCTGCGAGATCTCCGGCTGGTACGGGGTGTAGGCGGTGTACCAGGCCGGGTTCTCCATGACGTTGCGCAGGATCACCGGCGGGGTGAAGGTGCCGTAGTAGCCCAGGCCGATCATCGGCTGGAGCACCTGGTTGCGGCCGGCCAGCTCGCGCAGCTCGGCGAGGACCTGGGCCTCGGTCCGGCCCGCGGGCAGGTCCAGGGCGGTGATGGAGCGGATCGCCTCGGGCACCGCGGTGGCGGCGAGCTCGTCCAGCGAGCCGTAGCCGACGGACGCCAGCATCTTCTCCTGCGCGGCGGCGTCGGGGCCGATGTGGCGGTTCTCGAAGGGGCTGGCCAGCTCAAGCTCGGTGAGGGTCGAGGCGCCGGTGGGGCGTCCCGCGTTCGGCTGGGCGTTCATGGTGGTCGAGGCCTCCTGGTCACGGACCGGCGGGGGTACGCACGCCGGTCGGCCTCGCCGCTGCGGACAGCGGACGAACCTGGGCGGGCGGACCCGACAGGCCTCCCCCTCTGTCATCGGGACCTGAGAGCTTCACCCGCACGGGGCGCTGTGGGCGCTCCGTCGGCTTGCACCGTCGGTGAGGGTGGTGATCGCCGGCTTCCGCGCCGACGCTCCTGCCCTGCTTTCCAGAGTGACCTACCCCACACGGTACGGATGCCTGAGAGATTCCGGGGAGGAGTTGCTCCTTCGGCGCTCCGACCAGCGGCTTTCGCAGTCGGAGACTCTCCCGAGCGGGCTCTGCGGTCGTCGCCCAGGGTACCAGCGGGAGGCCCCCCGATCACGGGTGCGTCAGGTCGTTCGGGGTCTACGCGCGTCCCCCGGACAGTCCAGCGCACAGCCCGTCCGGCGCACCCCGCTCGCGTCCGTCCGATTCATGGCTTTTGGTGTGAAGTGGCGGACGGAACGGGTGCTCCGGCCGCCTTCCTGCGGGAGTTCCGCAAGCTCAGCGCACGGGAGGAAAGAGTGCAGACCGACATCGACCCCCGGGACCTCATCGGTCACAAGGCCGTCGACCGCAACGGAGACAAGATCGGCACGGTCGACGAGGTCTACCTGGACGACGCCACCGGCCGGCCCGAGTGGGCCGCGGTCCGGACCGGCATCTTCGGCCGGGACGCCTTCGTCCCGCTGACCACGAGCGAGTTCGCCGGCGACGAGCTCCGGGTGCCGTACGACAAGTCGCTGGTGAAGGAGTCGCCGGACTTCGGCGTCGGCCAGCACCTGTCCCCCGCCCAGGAGCTCCAGCTGTACCGCTACTACGGGCTCGACACCCCGATGGACGGCCGCCCGAGCCACGAGAACGGGAGCCGGCCCAAGCAGGCCGACCTCGACTTCGGCACCACGGCGGCGGCCGCCGCCGCCACGACGACCGCGGCGGCCCCGGCGAAGTCGCTCACCTTCCACACCCCCGAGCGCTCCCCCGAGCCCGTTCCCGAGCCCGCCCCGGCCAGAGCCCCCGTCGCCACCGCCCCGCCCACCGCCGCCGTCACCGCCGCGGTCGCCGACAGCACCAGAACCGCCCCGGAGGCCGACATGCGGATGCTCAGCACCCCCGAGGCCACCACCGCCACCCCGGCGGCCGCGCCCGTCGCACCCACCGTGGAGCCGAGGCCGCAGTCGCAGCCCGCCCCCGCGCCTACGCCCGCCCCGGCGGCGACCGTCGGCGCCGCGCACGCCGACGGCGCCCCGTCCGCCCCCAGCGGCCCGGTCGAGATCACCTGCCGCGAGGAGCGGCTGGAGGTCACCACCGAGTGGCACACCCTCGGCACCGCGAAGCTGCGCAAGTACGTGACGACCGAACAGGTCGAGCGCCGCATCCCCGTGGTCCACGAGCGCGTCCGGGTCGAGCGGATGCCGGTCAGCGACGCCGAGCGCGCCACGCTCAGCGAGAAGGACATCGCCGAGGCCGTCGAGGAGGTCACCCTCCGCGAGGAGCGCGCGGTGGTCCGCAAGTACCTCGCGCCCGTCGAGCGGGTCCGCCTGGTCGTCGAGCGCTACACGACGGAGGAGGTGGTCCGGGAGGAGCTCCGCCGCGAGCACGTCGAGGTCCACGACACCACCGCCACCCAGAACACCTCCCCGGCTGGCTCGACGCCACCCCCCGCCTCACCCCCCGCCACCGACTCACCCCGCCCGGCCGCACTGCGCCCGCTCGTCTGACACCACCCGCGAAGAGGGGCCCCGGACACCGTCCGGGGCCCCTCTCGCACACCCACCGCAGGCACCCTCCCCACACCTGCCACCCCCCACCACGGCCCTTGTCACGTACCCGACCGTTCACCTTTGCCAAAACTTAACCACTCGATATTTGACACTCTGAAGTATCTCCCTGCATGGTTACTTCAGTTCATTCACTATGTACGGGAGGAAGCAACCGTGAGTGAGGCACCACAGCCCACCACCGCGGCCGAGAAGCAGAGCAGCGCCCGGGTCCTGCCGGCCCTCATCCTGGCGATGCTGTCGTTCAGCGTGGTGCAGACCGCGGTCGTCCCGATCCTGCCCTCGCTGGCCAAGGAACTGCACGTCTCCGCGTCCAGCGTCACCTGGCTGATGACCGCCAACCTGCTCTCCGCAGCCGTGCTGACTCCCCTCCTGGGCCGCTTCGGCGACCTCCGGGGCCGCAAGCCGATGCTGCTGATCTCGCTGGCCGGCCTGGTCGCCGGTTCGGCGCTGGCGGTCAGCACCCACTCCTTCACCTGGCTGGTCGTCGCCCGTGTCCTCCAGGGCGCCGGCGGTGGCGTCCTGCCGCTGGCGATCAGCATCGTCCGTGACGAGCTGCCCAAGCAGAAGGTGACCGGCGGCGTCGCCGCCATCAGCGCCTCGATGGGCGTCGGCTCCGGCCTCGGCCTGGTCGCGACCGGTCTCCTGCTGGAGCACTGGAACTACAAGTCGATCTTCTGGATGGGCCTGGTCTTCGGCCTGATCGCGATCGCCCTGGTCGCCTTCCGCGTCCCGACCGACCCGGTGACCGACAAGGAGGGCGGCGCCGACCCGCTGGGTGCCCTCACCCTGGCCGGCTGGCTCTCCGCGCTGCTGGTCGCGGTCAGCCAGGGCAACCACTGGGGCTGGACCTCCAACAAGACGCTCGGCCTGTTCGCCGTCGCCGCCGTGGTCGCCCTGATCTGGGGGATCATCGAGACCAAGGTCGCGCACCCGCTGGTGGACATGAAGATGATGGCCCGTCCGGCCGTCGCCTTCACCAACGTGGCCGGCCTGCTCATCGGCTTCGGCATGTACGGCTCCTTCATGGTCATCAGCAACTTCGCCCAGACCCCGGAGAAGCTGACCCACTACGGCTTCACCGCCAGCGTGCTGCACGCCGGCCTCCTGCTGCTGCCGTCCGCGATCGGCTCGATGGTCGCCGCCCCGGTCGGCGCCCTGCTGATCGCCCGTCGCGGCCCGCGCCTGCCGCTGGTCCTCGGTGGCGTCCTCGGCGCCATCGCGATGGCCTACCTGGCCGTGCGCCACGGGCACGAGGGCGACATCTACACCGCCTCGGCGATCTTCGGTCTCGGCGTGGGCCTCGCCTTCGCCGCGATGCCGGCCTACATCAACGGCGCCGTCCCGGTCGAGCAGAGCGGTATCGCCAACGGCATGAACTCCGTGCTGCGCACGGTCGGTGGCGCGATCGGCACCGCCGTCATGGCCGCCATCCTGACCGGCGACACCATGAAGCTGCCGCCGCAGATCCCGCTGTCGCTGCCCACCCTGGACGCCTACAAGCACGCGTTCTGGACCGCGGCCGTGGTCTGCGTCGTCGCCGGCGTCGTCCCGTTCCTGATCCGCGGCACCAAGTCGGCCGCCACCGCGACGGTCGTCGGCGGCTCGGCCCAGCAGGACTCCAGCCCCGAGCTGGTCAAGACCGACGCCTGACGAGGCGTCCGGCCCCCGCGCTCAGGGACAGGGCGCGGGGCCCGGTCCCCGTACATCGTGAGGGCATCACGAACGCACGGGGTCCGGCACGGTGATCGGCCCCACCCGGTACTCCCCCACCGGGTGGGGCCGCTTCGCGTTTCAGGCTCCTTCCCCCGGCCCGCCGTTCCCCTCCGACACACCGTCCGGCCCCTCGTCCGGCCCCTCGTCCCGGCGCAGCGGCAGCGGCCGGGACGGTTCGAGCGCCGGGTCGTCCACCGCGAAGGTCCGTACCCGCCCCGGCCCGTCCCACGGCGTCTCGAACCGTACGGTGACCCTCCCGACGCCGCTGCCCTGCACCCAGCCCGGACCGAACTCCTCGTGCCGGACGTCCTGTCCGGGCACCCACCGCCGCACCACGACGGCCTCCGGCTCCGCCTCGGCCTCCTCGGCCTCGGCCGCCGCCTCCGCGTGCTCCGCGGCCTCCTCCCGCAGCGCCTGGGCGAACAGGTCCTCCTGGGTGTAGTCGGCGAGTTGGGCGACGCCCACGCCGAGCAGCCGGACCCCGCCGGTGATCTCCACCTGCTCGGCCAGCCGGCGCGCGGTCGCGGTGATCACCGCCTCGTCGTCGGTGGGCCCGCCGAGCGTCTCCGAGCGGGTCAGCGTCGAGAAGTCGAACCGCCGGACCTTGAGCACCACCGTCCGCCCCGAGCGCCCGGCCGCCCGCAGCCGCCGTACGCACCGGCCGGCCAGGGCCTCCACCTCGCGCAGCACCCGTTCCCGGTCGGCCAGGTCCACCTCGTAGGTGTCCTCCACCGACACGGACTTGGCGTCCTGGTCGGCGATCACCGGCCGCTCGTCCAGCCCTATGGACATCTGGAAGATCCCGGCGCCGTGAGCCCGCCCGACCAGCTGCACCAGCTCCGCCTCCCCCGCCTCCGCGAGGTCGGCCACCGTGCTCAGCCCGGCCCGGCGCAGCACCTGTTCGGTGGCCGGCCCGATCCCGGGCAGCGCCCGCACCGGCATCGGGCCGAGCACGGCCCGCTCCTGCCCGGGCTCGATCATGACCAGTCCGTCCGGCTTGGCCTGCTCGGAGGCGATCTTGGCCATCAGCTTGGACCCGGCCGCCCCGACCGAGCCGGTCAGCCCGGTCGACCGCTGGATGTCCGCCCGCAGGTCCTCCGCGAGCGCGAGGACCAGCCGTTCGCCGGTCTCGTGGTCCGCCTCCAGCAGTGCCGGTCCGTACGGGCCTGCCTCCAGGTCCACGAAGGCCTCGTCCAGGCTGAGCGGCTGCACCAGCGGGGACAGCTGCCGCAGCAGCCCCATCACGATCTCGCTGTTCTGCCGGTAGGCCTCGAACCGCCCCGCCAGGAAGGCCGCGTTGGGGCAGAGCCGGCGCGCCTGCGCCATCGGCATCGCCGAGTGCACCCCGAACCTGCGCGCCTCGTACGAGGCCGTGGAGACCACCCCGCGTCCGCCGAGCCCGCCGACGACCACCGGCTTGCCGCGCAGGCTGGGCTTGGCCGCCTGCTCCACCGCCGCGAAGAAGGCGTCCATGTCGAGGTGGATGATGCTCGGCAGAGATCGCACCCGCCGATCATCGCGTACGGGTCCGACAGTGCGTACGAACCGGGCCGGAGGCCCCGCTCCCGGCCCCCGTCGCTACTGCTTCGCGGCCTCCGCCAGCGCCTTCGGAATGCCGTCCTCCCGGGGTCCGAGGAACACCGGGTCCGGCCGCAGCCAGGCGTTGGCCGCCGCCTTGCCCGCCCCGGCGACCTCCCGCAGCCCGCCGTACAGCCAGGTCGCGTCGTGCAGTTCCGGCACCCCGACCGCGTACGAGCGGATCCCCGCCGCCTCGCACAGCGCCAGCGCCCGGCGGACGTGGAAGTCCTGGCTGACCAGCACCGCGTGGTCCACCCCGAAGATCCGGCGCGCCCGGGTGCAGGAGTCCCAGGTGTCGAAGCCCGCGTAGTCCCGCACCACCCGGTCCTCGGGAACGCCGTTCCGGGTCAGGTAGTCGTACATCGCGTCGGGCTCGGAGTACTCGACCCGCCCGTTGTCCCCGGTCACCAGGATCGCCTGCACCTTCCCCTCCCGGTACAGGTCCACCGCCGCGACCAGCCGGTGCTCCAGGTACGGGGAGGGCTTGCCCTGGTACAGGCCGGCCCCGAAGACCACCGCGACCGGCGCGGCGGGCGCGCTCTCCACGGTGCCCACCCGGTCCCCCGCGGCGAACCACACCCAGGCGCTCGGCGCCAGCGCCAGCGAGCAGAGCACCGTTCCGACCTGGAACACCCTGCGCTGCGTCCGCCGCTGCCGCAGCCGGGCCCCCAGCAGTCCGGCCCTGCGCCGCAGCAGCCCCGATATACCGGTACCGACTCCCACGTGCCCTCCCTCGATCACGTCAACCGGGGAACACGACGGGGCCGCGGGTCCGAACGGTTCCCCGTCCGGGCCCGCGGCCCCGTCGAACGCCTGCTCAGACCGCCCGGTTGCGCCGCTGGGCCAGCTCGTCGGCCGGGTCGTGCCCGACCATCGTCTCGCCGGTGTCGGTGCGCTCGGCGTGCAGCCGCCCGAGGGTGAGCTCCAGCTCCTGCCAGACCGCTCCGACCGCGATGCCGAAGACCCCCTGACCGCCCTTCAGCAGGTCGACCACCTGCTGTGGCGTGGTGCACTCGTACACCGTCGCGCCGTCGCACATCAGCGTCATCCCCGCCAGGTCGGCCTGGTCGGCGGCCTGGAGGTGGGCGACCGCCACCCGGATGTTCTGCAGCGAGACACCCGCGTCGAGCAGCCGCTTCACGATCTTCAGCAGCAGGATGTCGCGGAAGCTGTAGAGCCGCTGGCTGGTCGACGGGTACGCGGTGCGGACGCTGGGCTCCAGCAGTCCGGTGCGGGCCCAGTAGTCCAGCTGACGGTAGGTGATGCCGGCCGCCGCACAGGCCGTCGGGCCCCGGAAGCCGAGTAGGTCGGACGTCGGGGCCAGCCGTTCGATGGCCGGCTGGCCCGCCTGTACGGCCGGGAACCTGCCGACCCGGGGGAAATCCGTGACGGTGCGAGCGGTGCGCGGCATGTGCACGGCGCACCGGCCTCCCACGGCCGCGTCATCGCCGGTGCTGCTCATGCCTGCCTCCGTCCACTTGTGCTGCGGGCAACCCGACTGCGGGCATCGGCCACCCGGACAGCCACTCCTGACGGTAGGCAGTCCCCTATGACCCGTCAACGATCGCCACGCCGGGCCAGACAAACCACATCACTCAGGAGAGTGGTTTTTCGTGCCCCTAGTGTGGGTAGATGGACGGATTTTGGCAAAACGATGGGCCGAAAGGCCGCACGGTCGGGCCCCGCTACTGCGGGCCGCTGCCGCCGAAGTCCTCGGGCGACACCTGGTCGAGGAACTCGCGGAACTTCTCGACCTCGTCCTCCTGCTCGTCCGGGATCGCGATGCCCGCCTCGGCGAGCACCTCCTCGCTCCCGTAGATCGGCGTGCCGGTGCGCAGCGCCAGCGCTATGGCGTCGGACGGCCGCGCGCTCACCTCGACCCCGCCGGCGAACACCAGCTCGGCGTAGAACACGCCCTCCCGCAGGTCGGTGATCCGGACCTCGGTGAGCTGCTGGCCGAGCGCCTCCAGGACGTCCTTGAAGAGGTCGTGCGTCAGCGGCCGCACCGGCGTCATGCCCTGCTGGGCGAAGGCGATCGCGGTCGCCTCGCCGGGGCCGATCCAGATCGGCAGATAGCGATCTCCCCCGACCTCCCGCAGCAGCACGATCGGCTGGTTGGAAGGCATCTCCACTCGGACACCCACGACGTCGAGCTCATTCACACAGGCAACCCTATGGCTCCGCTCCCGGATATGAAAGCGCAGGGCCGACGCCGCTGGTCAGCGCGGTGCGGCCAGGGCGCGCCGCGGGCGGCACGCGCTATCCGCGCGTCCGCATCCCGGCCTGGACCATGGCCGCGTGCAGCCGTACGGACAGCGTCGCGAGCTCCCGGGCGGTGGCTTCCGCGTGCGCCCTGGTCTGCGGGTTCCGGTGCCGGCGCAACGGCGCCACCACCTGTTCCACCAGCGCGATCTCGCGGTCCGCCGCGGCCTTCATGGCGCGCAGGTGCCGGGGCTCCAGCCCGTACCGGCCGAGCTCCGCGACCAGCCGGGCCACCTGGAGCGCCTCGCCGTCGTAGCCGCCGTCCGGTCCCGGGGCGACCAGCCCGTAGGACTCCCACTCGGCCAGTTCCGGCTCCCCGGCCTCGGCCGCCGCGAGCAGTTCGGCGCGCCCCAGCCGGACGCCGGAGGGCACCTCTCCGCCGGCCACCAGCTCCCGGTCCGCCTCCTCCAGCGGCCCGGGCCGGGTGTCGGCGGCGGAGGGCAGCGCGGGCGGGTTCTCACCGCGCTCGATGGCGTCCAGGTGCTCCCGGATCACCCGCAGCGGCAGGTAGTGGTCCCGCTGCATGCGCAGGACGTAGGCCAGCCGCTCGACGTCGGCCGGGCTGAACTTGCGGTACCCCGAGGGCGTGCGCTGCGGCTCGACCAGTCCCTCCGCCTCCAGGAAGCGGATCTTGGAGATGGTGACCTCGGGGAAGTCGTCGCGCAGGAAGGCCAGCACCGCGCCGATGCTCAGCAGCTCGTCACCGCCGCGCCGACGGCCGACGGGCCGCTCGGCCCGGACCGGCTGCCGCGGGCCCGCGACCACCCCGCGTCCGCCGCGGTCCGCCTGCGGACCGGACGGGGTTGGGGTGGCCGCCCCGAGAGAAGAGGAAGGGGTATTCGTATTCACTCGGGCTCCTGCCGACGTCGTTTTCAGTACCCCCGGTTGTGGCCGGCGAAGAACACCAGCCGGTACTTCCCGATCTGCACCTCGTCGCCGTTGTTCAGCGGCACCTCGTCGATCCGCTCCCGGTTCACGTAGGTGCCGTTGAGGCTGCCCACGTCCGCGACGCTGAAGCCGGCCGGGGTGCGGCGGAACTCCACGTGGCGGCGCGAGACCGTGACGTCGTCGAGGAAGATGTCACCCTGCGGGTGGCGACCCGCCGTGGTGACGTCCGAGTCCAGCAGGAACCGGCTGCCGGAGTTCGGACCGCGCTGCACGATCAGCAGGGCCGAGCCCGGCGGCAGCGCGTCGATCGCCGACAGCACCTCGGCCGACAGGGCCGGCGTGGCGCCGGTGCCGGTCGTGGTGGTGGGGTCGTACGACTCCAGGCCGGAGATGGAGATGGTCGACGTGGTCTCCGCCGCCCCCTCCGGAAGCAGGCCGCCGCGCAGCGCCGTGCCGCAGTTGGAACAGAACCGGGCCGCGGCCGGGTTCCGGTTGCCGCACCTGGGGCACGGAGTGGGGCCAGCCATGTTCACAGCCTCCTGGCGCGGCACACCCGACGGGTTGTGCCCGGCGTACGGATCCGGGGCAAACCCTCCACCAGAGGTTGAGGGTCCTGACGGGAAACCTATGCGCGGCTCGCCGGAGGGGTCAACCGACGCGCCGTAGCCCGCCTGATTCCCCGCGTACTGGGCGGCGCCGCCGTCCCGGTACAGCTGCTGACCTGCGTACGGCGCGGCCTCGGGGGCCGGGCGCATGCCCGGCACTGCGGGCTCGTCCTCCGGTCGGCGGTGACGCGCGGTGGGCGCCTCGACGGCGGCGGCGTCACGGCCCTTGTTACGACCGAACAACTTCGAGAAGAAACTCACGGGCGAATCCCCTTGCGTGTGACAGACCCGCCCGCGGGGCAGGGTGAGAACCTCGGACATGCTGCGGGCCCGGTCGTTGCGGCTCGGGCCCGCTGGAGTGGTACTCCGGCGGTTGGTACTGCGGTTGTTGCTCCGGAGCGTACTGGTGCGAACCAGTCTCGCCCATGTGACGGCGGCGCCCCGCAGCGGGTGCCGCCCGCCCTTGACGGGCCGTTCGCCGGGCGCCCCGTCACTTCGAAGCCGGCTTGGCGTACTGCGGCGACTTCGGGTCCACGAGGGCGTCGACGACCACCTTCTGCTGCTGGGCGATCGTCGCCCGCGCCTGGTGGCTCTCCAGCGTGCGGACGACACCTCCCGGGATGTTCAGCGCGGGTGTCAGATCCTGCGGGTTCCCCACGACCGTGAAGCGGTAGGGCTGCGAGACCTTCTTCCCGTCGATCTGCACCCCACCGGCCGACAGGTCGGTGAAGTAGGTGTTGACCACCACGCGCACATCGTTGATCTGAATCGCCTCCGCCCCCGCCGCTCGAAGTTCTTGCAGGGTGTCCAGCAGCATATCTGCCTTCACCTGCCCTTGGGGATCATCGACCGTGAGTACGATGCCCGGACCAGTGGCTTTGACGGTGCCGGCGAGCACGCCGAGCTCCGTCGCCTTCTTCCTGGTCTGCTCCTGGGCCTCCTTGGCCTGGTTGGAGCTGTTCTCCAACTTCGCCAGGGACTGCTCCAACTCCGCCTTCTCCTGCTGAAGACGTTGCTGACGGCTGTCCAGTTCATCGAGGATCCGCACCAGGTCCTCCTGGCGGGCCCCGCGGAGCTGACTGTGGTGGTCGTTGGTCGACCGCACCTGGATCGCCAGCCCCAGGCCGAGCGAGAACAGCAGCAGCGCCACCACCAGCTGGCCGCGCGACAGCCGCGGCGGCCAGAGCGCCGCCTTCAGGCGCCGCCGGCCGGCACTCCGGTCCGCGACGGGCTCGGGCTCGGGTTCCGGCTCGGACTCCGCTTCCGCCGCGGGCTCCGGGGCAGGCACGGGCTCGGGCGTGGGCTCGGGCTCAGCGGCAGGCGCGGACTCCGGCTTCGCCCCGGTCTTCGGCTCGGTCTTCGGCTCGGTCTTCGGCTCGGCCCCGGGGGCCGGCGCGGTGACCTTTGTGAGCCGCAGCGTCGGCTCGGGCACCGAACCGGCCTCAAGCTCAGCCTTAGCGTCAGACTTCTCCGCCGAGGCGACGACGGGCTCCACGGCCTCGGCGGTCTCCCCGGCCGTCCCGGCAGCCTCGTCCACGTCCGCCGCATTGTCCGTCCGAGGTGCGTCCACGACCTCCCGGACGGGCTTCGACACCGCCTTCTCGACCGCTTTCCCGCCCGGCTCTCCAGCCGGTTTCCCGGCGGCCGGCCCGGCCACCGCCGCCTCCCGCCCGTCCTCCGCCGCGGGCTCGCGGCCCGACTCAGGCACGGAAGACATGGCGCCGGATCGCGGCCGCGTTGGAGAAGATACGGATGCCGAGGACGACGACCACGCCGGTGGACAGCTGCGAGCCGACGCCCAGCTGGTCACCGAGGAAGACGATCAGTGCCGCGACCACCACGTTCGACAGGAACGAGACGATGAACACCTTGTCGTTGAAGATCCCGTCGAGCATCGCCCGGACGCCGCCGAACACGGCGTCCAGCGCCGCCACCACCGCGATCGGCAGGTAGGGCACGACGGCGTCCGGCACCTCGGGTTGGACGAAGAGGCCGACGACCACCCCGATCACAAGACCCAGTACGGCAATCACGGTCTGGCTGCTCCTGTCCCTGTCGTGGTCTTGGTGGTTCCGGTCGGCGGACGCCGCTTGGCGGTGGAAGCACCGCTGGTCGGGGCCGACGAGGCGGAAGCGGAAGGCGAGGCCGACGGTGAGACGGACGCGCCGGGGCTCTCCTGGGTTCCGGCTCCGGCCGGCGCCGTTGCGCCCGCGGTCGCCGGGGGCGAGGCCTCGGGCGTCACCGGCTGCGCGGTCCGCAGCGTCACCCCCACCGCCGCCGGCAACGTCAGGTTCTTCTGCACGGAGAGCGTCGACTTGATGCCGTACTGCTCCTGGAGCAGCCGCAGGTACTGCCCGGCCATGTCCTTCTCGAAGGCGGTGAGGAGCTTCGAGCCGTCCCCGATCGCCTGGATGTTGTACGGCGGCACCAGCGGCCGGTTGTCCACCAGCACCGCCTCGCCCGCGGCCCGGATCGCGGACAGCGCGGTCAGCCGCTGGCCGTTGATCGCGATCGCCTCGGCCCCGGATCCCCAGAGGCCGTTCACCACCAGCTGCAGGTCGCGGTCCCGCAGCCGGCCGCTGTTGGAGAAGCCCTGCCCGGCCCTCGGGTCGACGTTGCCGCCGCTGCCCGTGCCCGCGGCGTCCTCCAGGACCAGCTTCAGGCCCGGCCCGGTGACCTGGCCCAGGCCCACGGCCCCGCTCACCCCGCCGGGATCGGCGTCGCCCGAGGCGAGCGCCTGCTGCTGCGTGCTGTCGACCTTGAGCCGCAGCTCCTGCACCTGCTTCTGCAACCGGTCGGCCGAGGTGTTGCTGTCGTTGATCCGGTGGATCAGCGCGTCCCGTTCCTTGGCCAGCGAGGGCTCGGCCTTGTGCGCGTTCACCGCGCCCACCGTCACCACCGCGCCGACCAGCGCCAGCCCCGCCCCGAGCGTCAGCAGCCCCGGCAGGGTCCCGGGTATCCGGCTGTCGCGGGCACCGCCGCGCGCGGCGGCCGCCTCCGCGTAGCCCTCGTCCAGGCTGTGGTCCATCACGTTGGTCAGCAAGGACATCGAGGCGTCCGGGCGGTTGTACCGTCCGTTCGGGGCACTCGGCGTCGGCGTCGCTGGCATGGAGACCATCGTCCCATGTCGTCGAGGGGGCCCGTGCACGGCCCCTGAGCTGCACACACGCTGCACACATGACGGAATGTGACGGAATATTCCGAATGATGTGAAAACGGACAGAGGGGCGCGCGGGTCACACCGCGCGCCCCGCCGTCCGAGGCGGTTCCGAGCTCAGTTCCTGATCGTGCTCAGTTCCGGTTCGTCACCGTCCCGCTCCGTCGACCACGGCCGCCCACTCGTCCAGCAGCGCCTCGGTGGCCTCGTCATCGGGGCCCTCCGCCCAGAGGTGGGTGACCGCCTCGGCCGGGTCCGGGAGCACCAGCGTCCAGCGCCCGTCCGCCTCGACCACCCGGACGCCGTCGGTGGTGTCCAGCCGACGGCTGCCGGCCGCCTCCACCACCGAGCGCATGACCATGCCCTTGGCGGCCCACGGCGTCGCGATGTCCCGGCGCCGGATGTGCGCCTGCGGGATCCGGGCGTCGATCTGGCTCAGCGTGAGCTGGGTCCGCGCCACCAGGCCGACCAGCCGGACGAACGCCGCGGCGCCGTCCAGCACCCCGCTGAACTCGGGCACCACGAAGCCGCCGCGCCCGTCCCCGCCGAACACCGTGCCCTCGGCGGAGGCCGCCTTCGCGAGGTCGTCCGGCGTCGTCGTGGTCCAGATGACCTGGGTGCCGTGGTACGCGGCGACCTGCTCGGCGATCCGGGTGGTGGTCACCGGCAGTGCCACCTGCCCGCTGCGCCGCTCGGCGGCGACCAGGTCCAGCAGCACCAGCAGGGCCCGGTCGTCGTCGATCACCCGCCCGAGCTCGTCCACGAACGCGACGCGCTCGCCCACCGGGTCGAACCGCACCCCGAAGGCCGCCCGCGAGGAGGCGACCAGCTCACCGAGCCTGGCCAGGCCCGCCCGCCGCGTTTCCGCGTCCTCGGTCGGCCGCGCCTCGTCCAGCCCGCTGGAGACGGTGAGCGCCTCGACCCCGAGTCGGCCCAGGATGCTCGGCAGGACGAGGCCCGCGCTGCCGTGCGCGGTGTCCACGACCACCTTCAGCCCGGCCTCCCGCACTCCGGTCGTGTCCACCGTCCGCAGCAGGTTTCCCGCGTAGGAGTCGAAGACGCTGGAGGGGAAGGTCAGGTCCCCGATCTCACCGGGGAAGGCCCGCCGGAACTCCTGGCGCGCGTAGACGCGGTCGAGCTTGCGCTGGCCGGCCTGCGAGAGGTCCGCCCCGCGCTCGTCGAAGAAGAGGATGTCCAGCGAGTCCGGCACACCCGGTGTGGTCCGCAGGAAGATCCCGCCCGCGCTCCCCCGCGCCGTGTGCTGCCGGGCCACCGGCATGGGCACGTTCTCGAGGTCGCGGACGTCGATCGCGGAGGTCTGGAGCGCCGAGATCATCGCCCGTTTGAGCGCACGCGCACCACGCGAGTGGTCACGCGCGATGGTGACGGTGGCACCTTTCTTCAGCGTCGTCGCGTACGCCCCCGCCAGCCGGACGGCCAGCTCCGGGGTGATCTCGACGTTCAGGATGCCCGAGACGCCGCGGACCCCGAACAGGTGCTCCTGGCCGCGCGACTCCCAGATCACCGAGGTGTTGACGACGGCGCCGGCCTCGATGGTCTTGAACGGGTAGACCCGGACGTTCGCCCCGATGATCGACTCCTCGCCGACCAGGCACTCGTCCCCGATCACCGCGCCGTCCTCGATCCGCGCGGCCCGCATCACGTCGGTGTTCTTGCCGACCACGCAGCCCCGCAGATTGCTCTGCGGCCCGACGTACACGTTGTCGTGCACCACCGCCCTGTGCAGGAACGCGCCGCGCTTGACGACCACGTTGCTGCCCAGCACGGTGTGCTCGCGGATCTCCACGCCGGCCTCGACCTTGGCGTAGTCCCCGATGTACAGCGGCCCGCGCAGCACCGCCTCCGGGTCCACCTCGGCGCCCTCGGCGACCCAGACCCCCGGGGAGATCTCGAACCCGTCGAGCTCGACGTCGACCTTGCCCTCCAGGACGTCCGCCTGGGCCTTGCCGTAGCTCTCGTGGGTGCCCACGTCCTCCCAGTAGCCCTCGGCGACGTACCCGTAGACCCGCTTGCCCTCCTTCAGGAGCTGGGGGAAGACGTCACTCGACCAGTCGACGGACTCGCCCGCCGCGACGTAGTCGAAGACCTCGGGTTCCATCACGTAGATACCGGTGTTCACCGTGTCGGAGAAGACCTGCCCCCAGGTCGGCTTCTCCAGGAACCGCTCGACCCTCCCCTCCTCGTCCGTGATCGTGATGCCGAACTCCAGTGGATTCGGCACCCTCGTGAGACAGACGGTGACCAGAGCGTTCTTACTGCGGTGAAAGTCGATCAATTCCGAGAGATTGAAGTCGGTCAACGCGTCACCGGAGATCACCAGAAAGGAATCGTCCTTGAGCGCGTCCTCGGCGTTCTTGACACTCCCCGCAGTGCCCAGTGGCGTCTCCTCGTGGGCATAGGTCAGATGCATGCCCAGCTCTTCGCCGTCACCGAAATAGTTCTTGACCAGCGACGCCAGGAACTGCACGGTGACGACGGTGTCGGAGAGGCCGTGCCGCTTCAGCAGCCGAAGCACGTGCTCCATGATCGGCCTATTGGCGACCGGAAGCAGCGGCTTCGGCATGCTGGAGGTCATCGGGCGGAGTCGAGTGCCCTCGCCCCCTGCCATTACAACGGCTTTCATTACGGGTGCGTCCTCCTTCGCGGTGGTGGACCGGCAGGTCCATCAAAGCGTTCCAGAAGGTTCTCTACCCGGAAGGTATCGTCCGACGCACCGAGGAGGCGTGGGGCTTCTCTCAGATCACGTCTCAGACTGTGGACGCCGGGCCCGCGGTGCTCCCCCGGACGATCTGCCGCGCCTGGACCGCGTAAAGAATCGCGGCCCACCAGTACAAGGTCGTCCCCCACCAGATGAACGCCCAGCTCACCACCTCGGCCGGCCGGGCGATCCAGCTGTCGACACTGCCGAGCAGCAGAAGCGGAAACGCGTACATCAGATTGAAGGTCGCGGCCTTCCCCAGGAAACTCGTCTGGAGCGGTCCGTAACCGCGCCGGGCCAGAATCGGCAGCAGGCCGGCGATGAATGCCTCACGGGCCAACAGGATCGCGGTGAGCCACCACGGCAGAATCCCACGCCACGTCAACCCGACCAGCGTGGACAGCACGTACAGCCGGTCGGCCAGCGGATCGAGCAGCTGCCCCACCCGGCTGATCTGCCCCCACCGGCGGGCGAGCTTCCCGTCCAGGTAGTCGCTGATCCCGCTCAACATCAGGATCAGCAGCGCCCAACCGTCATTGTTGGGCCCGTCGAAGACCGGCCACAGGATGAGCCAGAGGAAGAGCGGAACACCGACCAGCCGGCCCATGCTCAGCATATTGGGGATGGTGAGGACGCGATCGGTCTGGACCCGCGTCTCCTGGACCTCCACCCGGGGGGCCTCCTGTCCCGTGTGACGACAATTGCATGTTGACCCTACAACAGAGAAGCCCCCGACCGGTTCACCCGGCGGGGGCTTCTCTAGAAGAATTGTTCGGCGGCGTCCTACTCTCCCACAGGGTCCCCCCTGCAGTACCATCGGCGCTGTAAGGCTTAGCTTCCGGGTTCGGAATGTAACCGGGCGTTTCCCTCACGCTATGACCACCGAAACACTATGAAACTGTCAACCGCACGCCCTTCACAAAGAGCGGGTCGTTGTTTCAGAACAACACAGTGGACGCGAGCAACTGAGGACAAGCCCTCGGCCTATTAGTACCGGTCAACTCCACCCCTCACAGGGCTTCCATATCCGGCCTATCAACCCAGTCGTCTACTGGGAGCC
>NZ_JBHUAL010000129.1:0-27999 GCF_042789775.1 Kitasatospora sp. NPDC056800
ACCCGGCCGACCTCCTCGCGGACCCGGCGGCGCAGTTCCGGGTGGCGTGAGAGCAGGATGAACAGCCAGGCGGCGGCCGCGCCGCTGGTGTGGGAGCCGCCGATCAGCAGGGAGGTCACGTCGTCGTGGAGCTGCCGCCGGTCGGCGCCGGCCGACAGCCGGGTCAGGCCGGCGTTGTGCGGGTCCGCGTCGATGAGGGCGTCCACGACGCCGTGGATGTCGTCCAGGGCGGTGCGGTAGCGCGCCCGCTCGCGGCCGGGCAGCCGGTCGAGGAGCGCGGCGGCGGGCCCGTAGGCCCTGCGGCCCACCCCGGCGACGACGACCGGCAGGGCCCGGTGGACGACGGCGGCGAAGCCGGCGGGCAGCGGACGGCCGAAGAGGGTCGCGGCCACCACGTCGATGGTCAGTCCCGCCATCTCGGCGTTGAGGTCGAGCCGTTGGCCGTGGTGCCAGGAGGCGGCGCGGGCGGTGGCCAACTCGGCCATGGTGTCCAGGTATCCGGGCAGACGGGCGGCGCTCAGGAGGGGCTGGACGACGCGGCGACGGTCCCGGTGGTGGGCGCCGTCGGCCACGGCGACGCCGGCGCCGAACAGGGGGCGGGCCTTGGTGAAGATCTCGCCGCGGTCGAACCGCCCTCCGGGCCCGGTCAGCAGGGCCATCACCAGGTCGGGGTGGTTGAGGAGGTAGGCGGGCCGCGGGCCGATGCGGAACTCGACCACGTCCCCGTACCGGCGCTGGGCGTCCAGGAAGGCCAGCGGCGCCCTGGCCAGGCGGAGCGCGTGCCCGAGGAGTGGGACGGCGCCCGGGGCCCGGGGCGGACGGCTGCCGGTGGGGTCACCGGAGGCGCCACCGGAGGCGTCGTCCGTGGAGGTGTCAGTGGGTGTCGGCACGGGGATCCTCTCCCGTCGTGATCGTTCCGGACCGGTACCGGGGCGTGCCCAGGCCCCACTCCAGGTGGCCCCGGGCCCAGCCGAGGAGCGCCTCGGCGCAGTGGTCGGCCTGCCGCCGCGGGCCGGGCGGCACGGCCAGCGCGCGGGTGAGGTCGGACAGTTCCCGGCGGGCCCGCGCGTGGGCGTGCAGGCGTTCCTCGAAGGCGTCCGTCACGAGGAGGGCGGCGGCGTGCCGGTCCGTGCCGCCGTGGTGGGCGGTGACGAGCACCAGGTTGTGGGGGTCGCCCTGGGCGGCCTCCTTGTCCACGGTCATCAGGTCGTTGGTCCAGCACACCAGGTCCGCCGCCGCGACGAGGAGATCCTGGAACGGACGGGAGTAGTACAGGGACGAGGGCAGGACACAGCCGTCCGTCCGCTCGACCAGGTCGAACGAGGGCATGATCGCCCCGAAGGCCCGGCGCCAGGCGGGGAACCCGTCCAGGCGCGGGACCTGGGCGGCCTGCCGGTGGGCGGCCTGCCAGACACAGGCGGACAGGTAGTCGGCCACGTGGCGGCGGAACCGCAGGATCCAGGGGGCGGGCATGCCGTCCGAGACCCGCTCGACGATCTCCGCCAGGGCCTGTCCCACGGGCGAGGTGGGCTCGGAACCGCACGAGACGATGCCGAGCGGCTCCCGCAGGTACCCCTCCAGGAGGTCGGCGTCTCGCCCCAGTTCGTCCTCGTCGATCCGGTCGTCGAGGAGGAACAGCCAGGCCATCCACATCGCCACCAGCACGCTGTCCGGCCGGTCGGCCCGTGGATGGCACCACGCCGCCAGCAGCCCGGGGCGGATGCGTGCGAGGTTGCGCAGCTCCGCCGGGGTGTCGCAGAGGCCGGCGGCCTCGGCCCAGCGCAGAGCCTCGGCGTCGGCCGCGTCGGCGTGGGCGCCGCGGTGGGCCGTGACGTCCCGGATCGCGGATTCCCTGAGCGCGTCGGTCGTCACGCGGGCTCCTGGTCCGGCTGTTGTGCCGTCTGCTTCGGTCGGTGTGTCGTCCGGTCCGGCCGTTGTGCCGGCGGGCGTACGCCCCACATCGCGACCATGGCGTGCGCCGTGTCGACGAACCCGGGGCGGCGCAGGTGGGTCAGGGCCTCGGCCCCGTCCGCCTCCGCGAGGACCCCGGTGTGCGCCATCGCCGGCAGGAGATCGGCGATCGACAGCGCCCACGCCCGTCCCGCCGCGTTCGTCGCGGTCAGCGTCGGACAGTGCACCCGCATCCCCACATCCACGAGCCCCAGGCCCCGCAGTGGGGCGGGGAACGACCGGGCCCAGGCCGACACGTCGCTGCCGAGGGTCGTGGCCAGGGTGGTGGTGACGGCGGTCCCGAGACGCCGTACGACCGGGTCGGGGGAGGAGGAGGCGGGGAAGAACGAGGGGTCCTCGATGTACAGGCGGCCGCCCGGCTTCAGCCAGGACGCCATGCGCCCCGGCAGCGCGGCACGCTCGGGCAGGTGGCACAGGACGCTGCGGGCGACGACGAGGTCGAAGGTGCCGGGCGGGAACCCGTCGGTGCGCACGTCGTGCCGCAGCACGCGCAGCGCCGGGTGGCGCAGGCCCGTCAGGAAACGGAGGTCGGTGTCGGTGGCCGTCACCTCGCCATCGGGGTGGCGGCGGGCGAGCCACAGGGCCAAGGTCCCGGCCCCCGCCCCGATTTCCAGGCAACGGGCGTCGGCCGGCAGGTCCCAGCGCGCCAGATCACCCGTGGTCGCGGGGTCGCAGGAACCGGCCAGGGCGTCGAGACGGTCCGTCTGCGCGGGGTGGGCGAAGGCGAACACCTCCTCGCCGTACGCCGGGAGTTCACGTTCTTCCGGCGCTTCCTTCCGCATGCGATACCTCCTTTTCCCTTTTGATATGACCAACGCCTTTCGATTTGGGCCAGCAGGTTTTGACCAGACCGGCGCCCTGCGATCGGACCGGCGGTTTTCCGATTGGACCAGCGTTCTCGCGTCTCCCTCTTGACGACACGCCAGGGCGCTCAGTGCGGCGCACCGGATTTCATGCTTCGCTGTGCGCGCGGGAGACAGCGGCGGGCGGCGCTGGGCCGTGGATACGGCGAGGCGGGCAGCAGATCGAACGGCCAACTCCACGCATTTCCACCGCATTCCAGCCCGAGCAAAAGAAACCCGGGTGACCGGGATGTCCGAGGAGGCGTCACATGGCCGAAACCGCCACCGAGAACCGGGTGATCGTGGTCGGATCCGGAATCGCCGGAACGGCCGCCGCCTTCCGGCTGCGCCAGGCCGGCCGCGACGTCACCCTGCTCGAAAAGGAGGACCACGTCGGAGGCCGGATGTCCTCCCGCGAGGTTCCGGTCGGAGACGTCCGGTACCGACTCGATCGCGGCGCGAGCTGGCTGTCCCGGAACTACGCCCCCATGATCCGGCTCCTGGAGGACGCGGGGATGGCGACCCGCATGCTCCCGTGCTCGGACGAACTCGGCGTCCTGCGCGACGGCCGCGTGCACCGCCTCTCCCTCGTCAAGACCTCGGGACTCCTGAGCACCGGACTGCTCGGGTGGCGCGCCAAGCTCAAGGCCGTCAACCTGCTGCGCGACCTCGGGGCCGCCCGCCGCCGACTGCGCTGGGAGGACCTGTCCGGCGCCGCCGGGATCGACGGGGAGAACGCCCGGGAGCATGCCCTGCGCCGACTCGACCGGGAACTCCTGGACTACCTGATCGAGCCCCTGTGCAGCACCCAGTTCCTCGTACCCGCCGAGGAGGTCGCCGCCGTCGGCGCCTTCTGCATCATGTGGGGCACCTTCGGAGCCGCGAGCTTCACCTTCGACGGCGGGGTCGGCCGCCTCCCCGAACACCTCCTCGCCACCCCCGTGATGCGCTCCCCGGGCACCCGCCTCGAACTGGGCGCCCACGTGACGGAAGTGCGGGCGGAAGGGACCGGGGTCGAGGTGGTGTGGGAGCGGGACGGCGAGGTCCGGACCGAACGGGCCCGCGCCTGCGTGGTGGCCGTACCCGCCCCGGCCGCGGCCCGGATCGTCACCACCCTCGACGCGGACCAGCGCCGGTACCTCGACGGCGTCCGGTACGCCAGCGACGCCCACGTCACCTTCGGGCTGCGCCGGGCACCCGTCGAGACGGCACTGGGCGTCGCCGTACCGTGCCGGGAGCACCCGGACCTCTGCGTCGCGCTGTACGAGCACAACCTCGGCCCCGGCCGGGCGCCCGTCGGCCGGGGCCTGGTCACCCTGGTCTTCCGGCACCACTGGAACACCGCCCGGATGCACCTCGACGACGAGACGGTGATCGCCGACGCCCGCAAGGCCGTGGGCGAAGCGCTGCCGGACCTGGCCGCCCACATCGACGAACACCGCGAGATGGCGGTCGTCCAGCGGTGGGAGCACGCGGTCCTGGCCCGCCCGGCCGGCGGATACCGGGACCTCGCCGCCTTCACCGCGGGCCTGGACCCGGCCTCGCCCGTCCAACTCGCCGGGGACCACTTCGCCTACAGCACCACCAACTCCTCGCTGGCCACCGGCGAACGTGCCGCCCGCCGCATCCTGGAGCTGCTCTCCGCGCGGTGAGCGGGCGCGGCGGGAACGCGAAGGAACGCGAAGGAACGCGAAGGAACGCGCGGGAACGCGAGAGGACCCGGGAGCGTAGCCTGCTCCCGGGCCCCTGTTTGCCGCCCAATTGCGCACACCGGCACGTTTAAGGGTCGCGGATCAGGTTGAAATCGACGCGTTCTACCTTTGAACTACCGTGCCACGGAGCGGCACAGACAGGACTTGAACCTGCATTCGTCGATATTCGTCCGCACCCGGTCGATCCGGTGTTCGGCGGCGAATGCTGAGACTGGAGCGAGAGTCTGAGATTGACAGGGCCTGCCTCTGCCTGATTGGGCTACCCCGGCCGGTGGTGCCGGGGGGAGGGCTCGAACCTCCACTGTGACCCCTGGTCAGCTTCAACGTCAGTGTCAGCTTTTCGCACCGCGCACGGGCCCACCCATCCGGCTTCCCAGGCAGGGGACTTGTCGCGCTCGGCGCACCCGCCCGGCTCCCCGGGCGGGCGATCATGAGGCTACCGGAACAGGTAGCCGAAGACGGCGTCACCCACCCGCTGGTCGGTGACCTCGACGGCGTTGGCCTCCTCGCGGGCGAACTTGACGGCCTGCTGGAGCTTCTCCACCCGCTCGGCGAGCTCGTTCACCCGGCGGGCCGGCAGCGCGCCGGAGAACTTGACCGTGGTCCAGTAGCCGACCGCGACGTCCTCGTAGTAGACCTCGACCTGGGCCGGGTGCTTCTCGGTGGCCTCGGCCTTGACGTGGTTGCGCGGCACCTTCTTCGTCCGGATGGTGCGCACCGGCTCGGTCTTCCAGGCGTCGGTGGACGGGTCGAGGTTCCAGGACTCGGAGGCGTCCAGCACCGGGAGCTTCTTCACGAAGGTGAACAGGTCGGTGAGCTGCTTCTCCAGGAAGAGCAGGTACGGCACCGGCACCCGGGAGAGGAGCACCTGGCCGTCCACCACGACGTCGGCGCGGGCGTCGATGTTGGCCCAGTCCTTGGTGGCCGTCACGTCGAAGAGCCGGGTGAGGGTGTTCGCGGTGGACCGCAGGATGTCCTCGGCCTTCAGCTGCACCCGGGTCGACTCCGGCGGCAGCTGCTCGCCCTCCTCGTCCTTGGGCTGGTACGCGCGGGAGATCCCGGCCAGCAGCGCGGGCTTCTGCAGGTCCTGGTGGGCCTGCGTCAGCTCCTGGAAGGACTTGGACTTGACGCCCTTTTCAACGGCGATGATCTGGTTCAGCTTTGCCACGTCCGGGACGCTATCAGTCCCGGACTGATCGGCGACACCCAATTATCGACCGGCTGTTCGGCGCGGACTTGAGTCCAGATCGGCACCGTCCGTGCCGGGGCCCACGTGGTGCCGACCCCCGGTTGTGCGGTCCGTCCCGCGCCGCCGCCCGCCGGGTGGCATCAGCGCTCCGGCGCCGGGAATGTATGAGGGGTTGTCCGGCATCGGGCCGTGACGATCCGGAACCGGCCCCGGACTCGGCCGGGGCGGGTACGAAGGAGCGGCGGCCATGGGCGAACCGGACGGCAGGACGGCACTGGTGACGGGCGGGTCGCGCGGGATCGGGCGGGCGGTCGCGCTGCGGCTCGCCGCCGACGGGGCGTTGGTCGCGGTGCACTACGGCGGCAACGAGGAGGCCGCCGCGGAGACCGTGGAGCTGATCGCCAAGTCCGGCGGCCGGGCGTTCGCGGTGCGGGCCCGGTTCGGTACCAGTGGTGCGCTGGACGAACTGTTCGAGGGCCTCACGACCGGGCTGGCGGAGCACGGCGAGGACGGCCTGGACGTCCTGGTGAACAACGCGGGCGTCCACCTGGCCGGTTCGATCGGGCAGATCACCGAGGAGGAGTTCGACCGGGTGATGGCGATCAACGTCCGCACGCCGGTCTTCGTGATCCAGCGGGCCCTGCCGCTGCTCCGGGACGGCGGGCGGATCGTGAACGTGGCCTCGGCCGCTGCCCGGATCGGCTCGCCCCTCCAGATCGGCTACAGCGTCAGCAAGACGGCACTGGTGGCCCTCGCCGCGCCCCTCGCCAACGAGCTCGGCCGGCGCGGGATCACCGTGAACACCGTCAACCCCGGCGTGATCCTCACCGACATGACCTCCGCGTGGACGAGCGCCCCGGAGGCGATGGCCGGACTGGAGTCCATCACCGCCCTGGGCCGGATCGGCCTGCCGGAGGACGTCGCGGACGTCGTGGGCTTCCTCGCCGGCCCGCAGGGCCGCTGGGTGACCGGCCAGGCCATCGACGCCTCCGGCGGCACCTACCTCGGCCCGATCCCACCGGCGTGACAGGGACCGGGCCCCCTTCGGGGACGTATGGGCGGTCCCGTCACCTGGGCGGGTGAGGGGCGGTCCGTTCGTAGACGGCCCCTCCGGGGATGAACCATCCTGCCTTCTTCCGGACGGCCGGGCTCGGGTCCTGCGCGGAGGACGTGCGCAAGGCGGCGACGGCTCGGGCATCGGTGTGGGCGAACTTGCCGACGAGCTCGGCGGCCATCGCCCTGGCCCGCGGGTCGGGGTCGGAGGCCAGGTGCCGCAGCGCTGGCTCGAGGACCCGGTCCGCGCCCGGTGCGCACGTGTCCCCCTTGCACCGGTCGCACGCCAGGGCGTGGAACGCGGCGATCCTGACCCGGGCGTCGGGATCGTCGGCCATGGTGATGAGCTCGCCCATGGACTCGGTATCGACCAGGTGGTCCAGAAGCCGGCAGCAGCCTTCCCGTACGGCTGCGCTCTCGTGGGACAGGCCGGCGCGGATGGCACCGAGCGCGTCCTCCGCGCGCCGCAGCAGCTCCCGGTAGGCCGCTACGGCACGTTGCGGGTCGCCCAGGCACGAGACGAGGGCTTCGTTGTCGGTCCTGACGAATCCGAGCATGGGCTCAGTGTCGAACCACGCGAGGCGGCCGGGCAAAGGGATTTCGCCTCGGCGGAGGGGCCGTCGGGCTCAGTGGAGGGGCTGCTGGAAGAGGACCTCCGGGTACGCCGTCGACGGGCGGTCGAGCAGCCGCTGGGGGATGCCCTTCAGTTGCAGGTCGAAGAAGGCGCCCACGTAGGACCGGGTGATCTTCTCGGCGCGCAGTGGGGCGAGTGTGGCCTCGGGGTCGGGCAGGCCCGCGCGGGCGCCGATGAGTGGTGCGTCGGTGAAGCTGCCGTGGTCGGAGCCGGCCACGGACAGCCAGCGCTTCCAGCCGTCCGTGCGGGACCAGGCCTCGTTCCAGGTGGTGTCCCAGCCCGAGGGGTTGTGGACGGACTGGGTGCCGAGAAGCAGGAAGGGCCGTCCGCCCAGGCCGCCGGCGGGGAACGGGTCGAAGAACTTGCCGTCCATGTTGACGCCGGCGCGGATCCGCCGGTCGGCGGCCATTGTGCTGGCCGCGGAGTTGCCGCCGATGGAGTGCCCGGCCATGCCGATCCGGTCCCGGTCGATCATGCGGGCGTGCGGCCAGGCGGGGCGGGGGCCGGTCAGCTGGTCGAGGACGAAGGAGATGTCCTTGGCCCGGCTCGGGGGGACGGCCGCGATCTTGTCGTCGTTGAGGTCCTGGCAGACGGCGCAGGTCAGGGTGCGCCCGTCCGGGAAGGTGGTGCCGGAGGTCTCGTAGGTGTGGTCGACGGCGGCGACGACGTACCCGCGGCTGGCCAGGTCCTCGGCGAGGCCGGTGAGGGTGCCGCGGGGGAGCGTGAACCCGGGGGAGAGGACGACGAGCGGGTACCTGCCCGGCGCCGGGCGCGCGTCGGTGCGGGCCCACGGGTGGAGGCCGGTGGCCGCCTCGGGCGGTATGGTGCCGCCCGGCACCTGGAAGTCCAGCAGCAGCCGGGCCTCCTCGGCGGTCAGGTACGGGGTCGCCGGACCGCCCGTCCCGGGGCGGGCCGGGTAGTACATCGACACCATCAACTGCCGCGCCCCCGCGGCCGGCACCCACGGGTCCGGGCGGTCCCGGTCGACGAGGTGCAGCGTGCTGCGGCCGACGGCCTGCGATCCCGTCGGTCGGGGCAGGTCGAGCTCTGCGGCGGACACCTCCGCCGAGGAGGCGGCGGGAGCGGTGGCGGTGGCCGCGAGCGCCGAACTCGCCCCGGCGATCGGTAGCGGCAGGACGAGGGCGAGCACGGCGGCCACGGCGGTGCGACGGAGTCTGGTCATGTGAGAAACGGTAGGTCGCGAACTCCGATCCGACCTCGCCGTGAAGACTGAGACACCGTCATCTCCGCGGCGTAGCAACGCATCACCTCCGCGGATGACAGGAGCCCGCGATTCCCGGCCGGACGGTGGGCAACCGGGCAGCGGGCGTACTGCGCATGCCGTACCCCGGCAGCCGTTCAAGGTGTTGCGGGCGAAGGCGTTCGCCCGCGCCCGAGCGAGGGCGGTGGCACCGGCCGGACCGGTTGCCGGTGCTCAGCGGCGGTACGCGGCCGTCGCGAGCTCGACGAAGGACCGGATCAACGGGTTGGTGTCGCCCTCGTTCCATGCCGCCAGCACGCGGCTCGGCGCCATGTCGGTCAGCGGCACCACGGCCAGCTCCGCGGGCAGGTCGTGTCCGAGCGGGGCCAGGCCGACGCTGCCGTTCCACAGGACGGCCTGCTGGCACTCCTGGACGGTGCGCACCACGGCGCCCTCGCGCGGCCTGCCGCCGTTCCAGTACGACTGCCAGACGGGGTCGGTGCCTTGGGGGAACTGGAACCAGCGGCGGTCGTCCAGTTCGGTGAGCCGGAGTCGGCCGCGGCCGGCCAGCGGATCGTCGGCGCGCAGGACCACGCCGACCGGGTCGCTGCGCAGCGTGCGCACTGTCAGGGCGGTCTCGTCGAACGGTGCCCGGGTGAGGGCGACGTCGACGAGTGCGGTGCGCAGCCCGCAGGTGGGGTCGGTCAGATCGGTGTCGCGGATGCGGATGTCGATGCCGGGGTGGCGTCGTCGGTAGGCGGCCGCCAGCCTGGTCGCGCCGGGGTCGGTGAGGTTGCCGAGGATGCCGACGGTGATGGTCGCGGCGCCGGCTGCCGAGCTCACGCGGGCACGGACGCGGTCGGCGTGGTCGAGCAGGGCCCGCGCCTCGTCGAGCAGCACCGTGCCCACCGGGGTGAGCGAGACGCCGGCGGGCGAGCGGTCGAACAGCAGGGCCCCTACCTCGGCCTCCAGCTGCTTGATCGCCCGGCTGAGCGGCGGCTGGGTCATGTGCAGTCGGGTGGCGGCCCGGCCGAAGTGGAGTTCCTCGGCGACCGCCACGAAATACCGCAAGGTACGAAGCTCCACGCTGCAACGATACCCGTCGGGTATCGATACCGCAGGACGGGTCTTGGACACCCGTGAGGCCCCGGCGGTGCACTGGTGGACATGAGCGAAGAGACCACGCCCGAAGAAGCCAGAACCGAAGAAGCCACGCCCGAAGAAGCCATGGCTGAAGGAACCAGGACCGAAGAGACATGGAGCAACGGACCGCAGGTCGGCCCCGCCCTCTCGGTGGTGGGCCCCGGCGGCGGCGAGACGATCGTCCTGGGCACCACGCGCATGCGCGTCCTGGAGGACGGCAGCCACACCGGGCACCGCCTCGCGATCGCCGAGTCCGTCCTCGCCCCGCACACCCAGGGACCGCCGCAGCACCGCCACGCCCAGCACGACGAGGGCTTCTACATCCTCTCCGGCACCGTGCGGTTCACCGTCGGGGACGAGGACCACGACGCCACCGCGGGGACGCTCGTGATGGTCCCGCCCGGTACCCCGCACACCTTCGCCAACCCGACCGACCAACCCGCCACCATGCTCAGCACGTTCACCCCCGATCTGTACGTGCAGTACTTCCGGGATCTCCAGCAGGTGCTCGCCGACGGCCGGTCGCTGACGCCGCAGGCCAATGCCGACGCGATGAGCCGCTACGCGACCGAGCCCGCCACCGACCTCGCCTGAAGCAGTCGACCGGTCCCCGTAAACCGGTGACACGTGAACAGGAACACCGAACGGAAACCATGAACACCGCCTACTGGATCCTCGCGGGCCCGCTCGCTCTCTTCTACGCCTACGCGGGCACCCTGAAGGCGACCCGCAGCCCCGACCACCTACGACCGATGATGGCCTGGGTGGACCGCGTACCCCTGCCCGCCCTCAGGGCATTGGGGACGGTCGAAGTGCTCGGCGCGATCGGCCTGGTCCTGCCGCCGCTGACGGGCGTCGCGCCCCCGCTGGCATTGGCGGCGGCCGTCGGCCTCGTGCTGCTCCAGGCCGGTGCGGTCGCCGTCCACCTGACCGGCGGCGACCGCCGGATCGCGCTCAACCTCGGGCTCGTCACCACCGCGGCCGTGACCGTCTGGCTGGCCGCCGGACTCTGGTAGGGCACTGCCCTCCACCAGTGCAACCGCTCAGATCGGCAGGTTCCAGCCCGGGCCGTCCTCCGTACCGATCCACACCCGTTGTCCGGCTGCCGAGACGGTGATCCCGAAGCCTTCCTGGTGCGGCTCGCCGGCCCGCTGCCACAGCCGTACGGCCTCTTCGACGCGGTCCCACAGCCGCAGCGGGCCCCGTTGGGTGACGGTCCATCCACCGTCGGGGCGGGGCGCGGTGCGGGCCTGGGAGCCGGTGGCGACGTCGGAGAGGATCTGGGTCGCGCCGTTGCCCATGCGTTCGGCGGAGGGGGCGGCGAGCTGGGCGACCCAGCTGCCGGTCCAGGTGTCGACGACGGCCGGGTCGATCAGGCTGGGCCGTTCGTCGCCGGGCAGCATGGCGAGGGTCGAGCGGGGCGGGCGGTCGTGCGGGCGGGCGATCATGAAGCTGGTGTAGCCGGGCAGGAACCGGCCGGTGGCTTCGCCGGGGCCGGTCACGGTGAGCTCGGCCAGGCCGGAGGCGTAGCTCCAGCCGGACAGGGTGACCAGGATGCGGCCGCCCGGCTTCACCTGGTGCAGCCAGGGCATCGGCAGGTAGCGGACCGAGCAGGTGGCGATCAGCCGGTCGTAGGCGCCGCCGCCGGGGTCTCCGCGCAGTCCGTCGCCGACGAGGAGGCGGGGCCGGTAGTCGGCGGCCCGGAGTGCGGCGGCGGCGCGTTCGGCGACCCGCGGGTCGTACTCGATGCTGGTGAGGTTTCCGTCCCCGAGCCGGTGGGCGCCGAGGGCGGTCGAGTAGCCGGTGCCGGTGCCGATCTCGAGGACGCGGTGTCCGGTGTCCGTGCCGAGCCGCTGCCACATCCCGAGGACGAGGGACGGCAGGGTGGAGGAGGACGACGGGGCCCCGACCACCGGTTGTCCGTCCGCCTCGTCCGCGCCGGTGTGGCCGTCGAGTTGGGTGATGAGCGTCCGGTCGGTGTAGATCCCCTCCAGCCAGCCGGGGTCGCCCTGCCGGACCGGCCGGTAGGCGGTCGGGTCGCTGCCCTCGACCGGGAGGAAGTACGCCCCGGCGAAGGCTTCACGGGGGACCGCTTCGGCCGCCTTGATCCATGCCGGGTCGGACAGCGCGCCGTTCTCGGCGAGGTCGGCCGTCAGGGCGGCGCGCAGCTCTTCGGACGTGCTCATGCGTCGGGGCCTCTCTGCAGCTCGTCAGCGAGTGCGTGTGCGATGCGGTCGGTGGTCTCGGGCGGTTGCCAGGCCCACTGGCCGTTGGGGTTGCATTCGAGGAACGACCAGGTGCCGTCCGGCGTGACGGCGAAGTCGAACGCGCCGAACACCAGCCGGAAGTGGCCGAGGTAGTCGGCCACGGACCGCGCGACCGGTTCGGGTACGGCGATCGGCGTGCAGGTCATCAGGTCCTGCCGGTGGCGCCAGTCGAGGTCCGGGCTGTCGATCCGCACGCCGAACAGCCGGTCGCCGACGGCGGTCACCCGGGCGTCGTACGCCTTGGGGACCCGGGCCTGGAACAGGTGCGGGCAGGCCCGGACCGCGTCCGTGATCTCCTGCGCCCGGACGTCCCGCACCCACACGGCCCGCGGTTCGCCGTCGACGGAGTACGGGGTGTTCCACACGGGCTTGTAGACCGCTCCGGCCCGCTGGAGGGCCACGAAGTCCCGCGCCTCCTGCGGGTCGTTGGTGATGAGGGTGTCCGGGACGGCGAATCCGGAGCGCTGCGCGGCGGCGAGTTGTGCGGGTTTGTGTTCGGCGGCGCGGTTCGCCCACGGGTGGTTGACGTAGTGCGCCCCGGGGAGGGAAGCGAGGATGCCGCCCGCGCCCCACACGGACTGCGAGGCCGCGAAGCGGCGTTCCGGGCCGTCGAGGTCGGCCGGCCCCTCGTAGGGCGAGGCCCTGCGCACCCACACGGCCCCCACCTCGGTGAGGTCGAGCTCCCGGCTCGGGGTGCGCAGGGTGCCCCGCCGGCCGTCCGTACGGAACGAGGCGGTCAGCGAGGCGCCCGTGTGCAGGTCGGTGCCGGGGTCGAGACGGACCACGGGGGAGCGGCGGTGCGCGAGGACGCGCAGGACCACGTCCGCGGTGACGTCGTAGGGGTTGGTCAGCACCAGCACCGGCCGACGGTGTCTCGGCGTCAACTGCCGCTCTGGTCCTGGTCGTAGGACTCGGTGCTGTCGGCGTCTGTCGCACCGCCCGGCGCGGCCCCGTCGCCGGGGCGGGTGCTGGTGGGGGTGAGTCCACTGGTGCTGGTGCCGTGGGAACCCAGTTCCACCGTGCGGCCGTCCTCGTCCACGACGACCGCGATCTGCGTCTCGGGGTCGATCACGGGCGTGAGCGCCGGGAGCGTGGCAGTGGTGGCCGCGTACGGCGTCATCCTGCCGATGCCCCACGGTACGGGCGTCTGCGTCATGCATCCTCCTCGTATCGATGGTGCCGGTTCACTGGCGACCACTTTGCTGGTGCACGAAGGTGCTTTCAAGCCCGTTCCGGCGGACGGAATATGCCAGGTTGCGGAGGCGATCTCCCGGGCCCCGCCCCGACGGCCACGGGGCGTGGGCCGTCGGCGCCGCCGGCCCGTGGCCCGTCTGCGAGCGCTGCACCGGGGACCGGTCACGGCCGCCGTCGGGCGGGTGGCCGTCGGGGCGGCGCCCCCGGCGGGCGGTGCCTGTGGTGTTCCGTCCGGGGCAACGGTTGGGGCGGCTTGGCGGGTTCACCGTTTCGAGTAGAGAATTCCGGAAAGAGAAGTTGCCTGGTCAAGGGCGTGCGGTGAAGCCGGAGTTGTGAAGTGCGCATGGCATTTCGACGACTTGCCGCCGGCCCGGATCCCGCCAATGCAAGGAATTCGCTCAGTGCTTAGTTGATTCGTGCGAATCCCTTCCGTTCCTCGATCGAATCTGACAGCATCGTCCGCTATCCGGCGACCGATTGCCGGTGATCAGTGCGCCGCACGCGACCGCGATCGCGGCCGCCCCTGCTGCTGTCGGCCTTCCTCATCGGACGCCGCCGTCGAGACGTGGCCGCCCGCACGCGCCACGTGGAGGAGATGTGACCACCCAGGCCGGCACCCGCGTGCCCACCCCCGACACCGCCCGGCGCCCCGCGCGCTGGGTCCGCACCAGGCTGTGGGCGAACCCGCTGGCCGCGCTGCTCATGGCGGCCCTCGCGTTCGTCACCGTCTTCCTGGCGGCGGCCTTCCCCCTCGTCATGGACCGGGGCGCGGACACGGCGCTCCAGTCCTTCGTCAGCGAGAAGGGCGTCAACCCGACCAGCCTGCGGACCACCTCCAAGACGCGGGAGGACGACAGCATCGCCGAACTCGACCGGGTGCAGCGCCAGCTCGTCGAGCAGGTCGACGGGCGGCTGACGCTGTCCCCGTCGGGTCAGGCCTACGGCGCCCGCGCCCTGGCCGACCGCTACATGACCAACCCGGGGTACGCCCACCTCTCGGACAAGGAGCCGTACCCGGCCCTCAGCCTGCTCTACCTGCACGACCTGGCCGCCCGGGCCACCCTCACCGACGGCACCTGGCCGACCCCCGGCGCCGTCGGCGATCCGCTGCCGATCGTGGTCAGCAAGAAGGCCGCCGAGACCATCCGCATCAAGCTCGGTGACGTCATCGACAACGGCGACGAGGGCGCGGGCGTCCGGCGGACCACCGTGGTGGTCGGCCTCTACGAGGTCAACGACCCCCAGGACCCCTTCTGGGACGACCTCGGCTGCCCGGCCCGCGCCTGCCTGAACACCGACGCCGAGCACGAGCACTGGACGACCAGCGGGTTCGTCGACGGCGGCAGCCTGCCCGCGTTGGTCCACTGGGGTTCGAACGCCGAGAACTTCTGGCGGCTGCCCGTCGACCCCGCCTCGCTGCACGCCGACCAGCTCGACCGTACCCGCGGCGTCATCACCTCCTTCCTGACCGGGCACGACGCCACCGTTCTCCACGACGCGATCGGGCGCCCCGACCTGCACACCGTCTCCGGCCTGCGCGACGTCCTCACCAGGGCGGACGAGCGCTACCGGGCCTCGCTGCCGCTCAGCGTGATCGGACCGGTCGGCGTCGCGGGCGTCGCCACCGTGGTGCTGTTCCTGGCCGCCGCGCTCACCACCGACCGGCGCGCCGCCGAGATCCGGCTGCTCCGGGCCCGCGGCGGATCCGTCGCCGGGGTGCTGCGGCGGTTGATCGGCGAGGGGGCGGTCACCGTCCTGCCCGCCGCCGTGCTCGCCACGACGCTCGCCCTGGTGCTGCTGCCCACCCCCCGGTGGGACCGCGCGGTGCTGGCGGCCCTGGTCGCGACCCTGATCGCCCTGCTGGGCTTCCCGGTCCGCGCGGCCCTGCTCTGGGTGCGCCGGCGGCCGGTCAGCGGACGACGCCGACTGGTCGGCGAACTCGCCGTCCTGGCGGTCACCGCCGCGGCCGTCGCGGAGGTCCGGCGCCGGGGCGTCGGCCACCCCGGGGCCGGAGTGGACCCGCTGCTGGTCGCCGCGCCGCTGCTCCTCGCCGTCACCGGCGGACTGCTGCTGGCCAGGATCGAGCCGGTGGTGGTCGGCCGGCTGGCCGCCCTCGTCGGCCGGGGCCGCGGCCTGATCGGCTTCCTCGGCCTCTCCCGGGCCGCCCGCGACGCCTCGGGCCGCCGCAGGCCCTCCGTGCTGCCGCTGCTCGCCCTGCTGATCGCCGTCACCACGACCGGCTTCGGCGCCACCGTGCTCGACACCGTCGACGACGTGCGGACCCGCGCCGCGCGCATCACCACGGGCGGGGACATCGGCGTCTCCCTCCCGGACTACGCCACCCTGACCGAGCCGTTCACCAAGGCCGCGGCCGCCCTGCCGGGCGTCCGGACCTCGACCGGGGTCTGGATGGAGACCAAGGCCCGCGTCTTCGGCGGCGACCAGGACTACACCGAGGCCAACCTGGTGGTGGTGACCGATCCGACGGCGTACGCCGAGATCGCCCGGGCCCTCGGGGTCGGCGAGTTCGACCCGGCGAAGCTGGCCGGGACGCCAGGCGGCCGGGACACCCCGGTGCCCGCCCTGGTCAGCCGCGACCTGGCCCAGCACCTGGCCGCCGGGCCGTCCCGGGTGCGCACCCTCAACGGCAACGACCTGCGCCTCACCGTCGCCGACACCGTCGGCGCCACCCCCGCGCTGCCGGACCCGGGCAAGCCGTTCGTCGTCGTCCCCGCCGGCCCCACCTGGGAACGACTGCCGGACGCCAAGCGGGTGAACCAGTGGTTCGCCGTCGGCGACATCGACCCCGACCAGGTCAGGACGGCCCTGCGGGACAACGGCGGAGCCAGGCCCGTCGGTCTGGCCAAGCTGATCGCGGACGGCTCCACGGCCACCGGCAAGGACACCCACGGCCTGCCCGCCGGGTACACGGTGCACAGCAGCCGGGAGACCGCCGCCGCTCTCGGCGCCGACCCGCTGCAGCACGCCGCCGAGCAGCTGTTCTGGTACGCGGCCGCCGCCGGAGCCGGATTCGCCCTGCTCGCCGTCCTGCTGACGCTCTTCCGGGCCGCCCCCGACCGCACGGCCGTGCTCGCCCGGCTGCGCACCATGGGCCTGCGGCCCCGGGACGGGCTGGCGCTGATCATGACCGAGGCGCTGCCGCAGACCCTGGCGGCGGCCGTCGGCGGCGGCCTGGTCGCGCTGGCGGCGGTCGCCCTGCTCGGCGGCGCCTTCGACATCTCGACGCTGGTCGGCGCCAAGGTCGGGGACGTCATCACCCCCGTGCTGCTGCCGGTGCTGCTGCCCACCGCGGGCCTGGCCCTGCTGGTCGGCCTCGGGGTGGTGCTGGAGACGCTGGTCGCCGGCCGGCGCCAGATCGCCACCGAGCTTCGGGCGGGGGAGCAGGCCTGACGGCGGGACCGGCGCCGGGAAGCCCCGTCGTCGGTCCGTCACCAGGAGCAGTCGGCCCGTCACCCGGATCACTCGAAGAGGCGATTTCGGCGCGGTGACGCCACGGGGGCGCGGACCGGCGGCCGGGCCGGGCGGCGCCTTACCGGAGCGGCCCGAACGCCGGAGGACTTCCGTGGACCGGTCGGTGACGATTCACCCGATGGGCTGACAGGGCACCGGCCCGGGGTGGCTCCGACCGGTATACGTGACGTCATCCATCGTTCGGAGAACCACCTGCGAGGGGCCCATGACCGATACGGCCGACACGTCGTCAAGGACGGCCGCCGAGAGGCTGCCGGCCGCCTACGCGCCCCGGGTGGCCCTGATCCGGGGCGCGATGGAGGCCGGGAACACGGCCCTCGCGACCCGCCTGGCCGAGGAGCTCCACCGGTACGTCGCCCTGGAGCGCGGCGCCCTGCACCCCGAGACGCTGCGGGCGCAGGAGGTGCGGGCGTACGTCGCGGCGGTCGGCGGCGACCCCCTGCGGGCGGCCGACCTGTTCGCCGTGGCCGCCACCGCGTGGGCCGGGCTGGGCGCGTCGGAGCAGTGGGCGGCGTCGCGCAACGCGGAGGTCTGCCGGCGCCGGGCGGAGTCGGCGGCGGCCGCCCCCTCGGCGGTCCCTCTGGCGGTCCCCGGCGCCCGGCGGCCGCCCGGCTGCCCGTCCCCGGTCCGGGCGTTCGGGCGCGGCACGGTCGTCGCGGTGGTCCTCGCGACGGCACTGCTCTCGGGAGCGGCGGACGCCGGCCCGCGGGCCTACCTCGGGATGGGCCCGCGACCGGTCCCCGACGACCAGCCGGCCGCCCCCGCCGTCGTGGGGGTCCTGGAGCGCTCCGCGCCCTCGGCCTCACCGGTGCCGGTCCCCGTGCCGTCCCCGTCGGAACTCGCGACCGCTGAGCCCGTCCCCGCGCCGGACGCCGGGCCCGCCGGCGACCAGGAGGAGCAGGCCGCCGACCAGGGCGACGGCGGGCCAGGGCGCACACCGGTGCCGAGCCCGGGGCGGCGACCGGGCTTCCCGGCCGCCGGCTCCCGACCGCGGCCCGCTCCCGACGCCGGGCGGCCGGCCGGCGGCCAGGCCGCCGACGCGGACCCCTGCGCCGCCGCCGGCGCGTACGGCGGCCAGTTCCTCGGCTCCCTCGTCGAGCTGTGCCACCGCGCCGCCGGGGTGTCGGGCAAGCGGTCACCGGCCCCCTGACCCCGTCCTCCGGGAGGGAGACGAGCCGCGGAAGCCCGGCAGCGGGCAGCGCGGCTCGTCCACGGCAGCGCGGCCACAACTCCGGCGAGGTCAGCGGTCGAGAGCCCACAGGTCGTCATCGCACAGGCCGGTCCGGCAGCACACGGGCAGCCAGTCGGCCGCGAGCTCCCGGACACGGTGCAGGCGAGCCCTGTCGGGCTCCACCACCGTGAGGATCTCGAAGGCGGTGCCCGCCCCGACGAGGGACCGATTCGCCATCACCTCCCCGTAGAGCAGCCAGAGACCTTGCGCGGCAACGTTTCTGCACAGCTCCGGAAGATCGAGTCCTCGTCGGGCGGACTCCGCGTCCGTGCCCTCGCCCGCCACCAGGCACTGAAGGAGCTCGAGGAACCGCGCGCGGGCCGCCGGTGCGACGTCATCGGCCAGTGCCGCCAGCGCAACGGACGCCACCGCGGGAGCCGGCTCCCACAGGACGACCGGGGACCAGACATGCCATTCGAGGTCGACCTGGCCCGGCTCCGCCCCGGACCCCCCGCCCGCGAGCCGCAGCAGATCCCGGGCCAGGTGCTCCGCCGAACCGCCGCAGCCGCACAGCATGCCCTTCCAGTCCTGCCGGGCTGTCTCCATCTCGACCAGTCGCATAGCTCCCACACCCTAGACGCGCTCGCGAGGCCCGACGACACGCGGGGCGCCTCGGCCCCGTGCCCTCCGGCAGCTGCCCCGTCCGTCCTCTCGGCGTCCCCTCGGCGTCCCATTCCGGCGTTCCAGGCCGGCCTCGTTCCCGCTGGTCAGAGCCCCCTTCGCCGTCCCACCCTCCCTGGTGCGGCGCCAGACGTGGCGGCTGGGACGGACCGTCGCGCAGGCTTCGGCCGTCCGACCGACGCAGCACCCGAGCCCATGCCGAAAGGGGCGCGACCACATGTCCGTCCGTACCTCCCGCACCCGTCTGGTCAGCGCCGCCGCGAGCGTCGTGGTCGCCGCCTTCTCGCTCACCGCGTGCAACGACAGCGGGGTCATCGATACGGCGACCGGCCCCTCGCTCAGGGCTGCGGCGCCCGCCGCTGCGTCCGCCTCGACCTCCACGGCCCCGTCCGCCGACGCCGGTGGCACCACCGGGTCCGCCAGTCAGGAGCCGGCCGCCGCACCCCGGCCCACCGCCCCGAAGCCCACCACCGGCACCCCGACGCCGAAGACCCCCGCCGCCCCCGCGGCCGCCAAGCCGGCCACCTGCGAAGGCTCCAACACCGCGACCACGGCCGCCCCGCTGAACCGCCCCGTGAACCACCTGCTGCTCACGGTCACCAACACCGGCTCCGGCACCTGCTACCTCTACGGCTACCCGGCCGTCCGCTTCGGCGAGGCCCAGTCCGTACCCCCTGTCATCACCGACTCGAAGCCGCAGGCCGTGGTCACCCTCCAGCCCGGCGAGTCCGGCTACGCCTCCGTGAACCTGTCCTCCACCGACGGCACCGACGGCTCGAACGGCCACACCGTGAACTCCCTGACCGTCTACTTCCACGGCCCCTCCGGCAACGAGAGCGTCGGCACCGGGGCCCACCCGTCGCTGCCCGCGGAGGGCGCCTACGTGGACGACTCCCTCAAGGTCGGCTACTGGCAGCAGTCGCTGGACGACGCCGTCTCCTGGTGACCCGGGCTCCCTCCGACCAGCCGACAGCACCCTACGAGAGCAGGCACACCAGCATGCGCAGCACGCCCCGCAGGATCGCCCGGCTCCTGGTCGTCTACGGCGGCGCGGCCTTCCAGGTCCTCGTCCTGGGCCGTCAGGACGGTCCGGGCGCGGCCCCGTCGCGGAAGCCGCCGTCACCCGGTGCCGGTTCCTGACGCCCCGTCGCAACCCGCCGACCTCGGCAAGCGGGCCCGGATTCCGCGCGCCCGCAGAACGCTGTTTGGAGTCCCCATGGCCCTGCGGATAGCCGTCACCGCCGAGCCGATACCGTCGCACGTGTCCGCACTCGACTTCGTCATCGGCCCGCGCGGTCCGGCGCACCGTCGCGGCGTTCCGGACCACCGCCCCCGAGCGGCCGGACCGTCCCGACTCCTCCCGCCCGCTCGTCTACGTGAGCCTCGGCACCCTGACCACCGCGATGTCCGGTCTGCGCGGCGTCGTGAGGAGCGTGTACCGGGAGGTCATGGCCGCCCTCTCCGCGACCGGCTGCGAGGCGATCGTGTCCGCCGGACACCTCGCGCGGGACCTGCCGAGCGCGGACCCCCGCATCACGGTCGTCGAGCACGTCCCGCAGCCCGCGCTCCTCCGTCAGGTGGACCTGTTCGTGACGCACGGCGGGCGGGCCTCCCTGCTCGACGCGGTGCAGGCGACGACACCCGTCCTGGGCCTGGGCGTCGTCGCCGACCAGCCCGGCAACACCACCGCGTTCGCCGGGCACGGCCTCGGCCCTCCTCGCCGACTCCCGCTACGCCGTCGCCACGGCCGCCGCCGACGCCGAGCTGTCACGGCTGCCACCGCTGGACATCGCGGAACTGCGGGCGTGTGTGTGAACCGTGGGCCTCAGCACGCCGCGCGCTGCGGGGACGACGTCTGGACCTCGTATCCCCGGATCGCGAGGGGGGAGTACGCCGGATCCGTTCGTCCTTGACGGGCGGTCACCGTCGGCTTCCATCCGAGCGGCTCGCCGACCCGGCTGTGCCCGCTCTCCCGCGTCATCCCGTGGGGGCTTCCCGGCGTGCGGCGCAGACGGTGCCCCGGTTGTCGACGACGGCGCAGGCGCGGGCGTCGGCGGGGCGGGCGGCGCGGACCATCTTGCTGTGGGCGTCGTGGCCGGACTGCTGGCGGTACTCCTCCTGCTCGGGCGGGGTGCCGAAGACCTGGACGCGGTCGCCGGGGGAGCCGCCGCTCATCTTGGCCCAGGCGGCGTGGCAGGAGGGGCTGTAGCGCAGTTCGATCAGGACGCCGAAGTCGCGGTCGGCCGCGGCGGTGGCGGCGTCGCGGTCGCAGACGGTGCCGACCGGGTCGACGTGCAGGCAGGACGCCCCGTCGCAGGAGGCGGCCGCCGTCGGTGCGGGCATCGCCTGCGGGGCGGGCGCGACGGTGGCGCCGGTGTCCGGGCCCGCCAGGGCGTAGAGGAGCGCGCCGGCGGCGGCCGCCGCCACGGCCGCGCCCCCGGCGGCCCACGCCGCCCGGCGCCATCGCCCGCCACGGGGTTCCTGACCGGCCGTCGGTTCGGCACTGGGCGCCGGTGCCTCCGGTGCGGTGGCCGCCGCAGGCTCCGGGACCGGCTCCGGTGGCGGCGCGTCGCCCGTGCCGCCGTCGATCGCCGCCCTGAGCCCGAGCGCGCGGACGAGCGCGCCGTCGGCGACCGCGTAGTACGCGGCCAGGGAGTGGAGCGCCGCTTCCGGTGCCGGGTACCTGCCGTCGGGGTTCTCGTAGCGGGAGAGGGTCGTCTGGGCGATCGCGGTGCGCCGGGACACGGTCACCTGGGTGGGGTTCCCGGCCTCCTGACGCCACCTCCGCAGCGTCCGGGCCAGTTCGGCGCGGGCGGCTGCGGCCGTCGGCTGGTCCGGTTCATCGGCTGCCTGCGGCGGCCGGTTGTGCGTCATCGGCTCGGTCCCTCTTCCCTCGGCTGTGCGTAGGCCCAGGTCAGGGCCGTACGGAGGCGCTCCGCATATGCATGGGTAACCAGGCGTTCACACAGCGTAGGAGTCCGGCGGTCGGGCGTGCAATCGTGGTGGTCGGCCGCAGGGCGCATCCCCGGCGGAAACCCCACCTCCTCCCGTGTCCCGGGCAGGCTGCGGCCTGCCCGGGGTGGTGGAGGGCGCATCCAAGGAGAGATCATGAACATGACACGCTCGCGTCTGCTCGCCGCCCTCGTGGGCCGCGCCGGAAGGACCGCCGCCGTCGCCCTGGTGGCCGCCGGGACGCTCGGCGGCCTCGGCACCGCCGCCGCGGCCACCATCGGCCCCCTCCCGGCCGGTGCGCACGCCGTCCGGACCACCACCGACACCGAATCCGCGACCGACACCGCCACCGTGTCCGATGGCGTCACCGCCCGTTCCGCGCTGCGCGAGCGGATCGTCTCCATCGCCCGCGGCCAGATCACCCCGGCCGGCCAGGATCCCGAGAAGACCGGCACGTGCGACAAGTACTTCGCCTACGCCGACGGGACGGAGAAGCAGAGCAAGTGCGCCAAGACCGCCTGGTGCGCCGCGTTCGCCGACTGGATCTGGCACCAGGCCGGCGTGAAGCCCGCGCCGACCACCCTGTCCGGACGCGGCGTCGGCAAGTGGGGCCAGGAGCACCACCTCTTCCACAACCGGCAGCCCGCGCGCGGCGAGCGCCCCTACACCCCCGTCCCCGGAGACCTCGTCGTCTACGGTCCGCCCGCCTACGCCAAGGGTGGCCACGTCGGGGTCGTCGTCGCCGTCAGCCACGACGGCACCATCGACACCGTCGAGGGCAACGTCGGGGACAAGGTGACGCACCGCCACGTCAAGCCCGCGGACGCCCGCGGCGGTGGGCAGAAGCTCCACATCTCCGGCTACGTCAGCGTGCCCGGCGCCTGACCGGCCCGCCTCCACCAGCGCCGGGGCCCGGGCGGATCATCCGTCCGGGGCCCGGCCGTCGCCGCCTGGCCGTCGCTGCCCGGCCTCGACCGGTAGGTTCACCGTGGCGCGTTCGAGCACGTTCGACGCACTTCACGAGGGGGAGACCACCGGTGGACGTACTGGCGATCATGGAAGCACTGGCCGAACAGGGCATCACCGTGCTGCTCAAGGCCGACGCCGAACGGATGGCGGAGCAGCGCAAGCCGTGGACGTTCGTGGCCAGCGGCGCCCCGCTGCGTGACGACATCCTCGTGCGCACCGATGCCGCCTCGGTGGAGCAGTGCCTCGAAGCCTGCCTGCCCCGCCTGCGGGAACTGGGCATTTCGCTGCCGGAGTGACGAGAGCGGCCCCGCTCCGGTCAGTCGCCGGCCGGTCGGTCGGCGGGTGCGGCCGGGTCGTCATCGACGAGGAGGATCGGCCCGCCGCGGAGAGCGCCGTGTGGGTCGCCTGGGCCGCGACCCTGCCCGCCGACGGGCCCACCGGCGGCGTCTTCTACGACGGCGAGCGCCTCGCCTGACAGCGGGGGCCGGCCTGCCGCCGTGTTCAACCCGGTGTCCCACCGCTGCCGTTCGGAACGGAGTCCACGATGAAGTCAGTACGGTTCAGCCGTTTCGGCGGCCCCGAGGTCCTGGAGGTCGTGGACCTTCCCGACCCGCACCCGGGCCCCGGCCGGATCCGCGTCGCGGTACGCGCCGCCGGCGTCAACGCCAGCGACTGGAAGAAGCGCGCGGGCCTGATGGACGAGGAACTGCCGCAGACGCTGGGACACGAGGCGGCCGGTGTCGTGGACGAGGTCGGCGAGGGCGTCACCGACGTGTCCGTCGGCGACCGCGTCGTCGGCCTGTCCGAACACGGGGGCGCCCAGGCCGAGTCGGCCGTGCTGTCGTACTGGGCGCCGCTGCCCGCGTCCGTCCGCTTCGCCGACGCCGCCGCCCTGCCCGCCGCCCTCGAGACCGCGGCGCGCGGACTCGACCGGCTGGGCGTGGTCGGCGGCACCGTGCTCCTCGTCAACGGCGCCTCGGGCAACGTCGGCAGCGTGGAGTGCGGGAAAAGGTGTTGCTCGCGCCCCCGGGCCCCGTGGCACCCTGACCCGGTGCTCAACACGCTCCACCCCACAGACCTGACCTGGGACGACGTCGACCCCACCAACCACCCCTTCGACCCCGCCTCGGTGGCGGGGGTGATCCGCTCCCTCGGGCCGGCGCGGCGGGTGCCCTCCCGGCTTGACCCGGCCATCGATCTGACCAGGGTCAACTGGGCCTGGGAGGTGGCCAAACCCTGGTCCGACGCCATGACGCACGTGCTGATGGAGCGCTACGGCCGCTGGGCGGCCGGGTGGCGCTGGTCGCTCGGCGAGGGGGACGTCGACGGCGGGCCGGTCGGGAACTGGTGCTGCGGATCGCACTCGATCACCACCCCGGAGCAGACCCTCGACCGGGTCGTGGCGGCGCTGTGCGAGTGGCGTGACTGGCTGGAGCGGCTCGCGGAGTGGTTCGAGGCCTACCCCCTGGACCCGGAGACCCTGGACGCGGACCGGATCCTGTGGGAGCGCGCCGCCCGCAACCTGATCCTGCAGGTGGCCGACCGGACGGGCGCCGAGAGCGGCTGGTACGGGCACTGCCGGCAGGTCCTGGAGTGGTTCCTCGGCTACTGGGGCGTCGCCCCCGAGCCAGCCGAGCGACTGGTTCGACAGGCGGTCGGCGGCCGGTTCAAGAGCTGGACCGCACCCGACACCGTCCTGGCCGATGAGGTCGCGGAGCGACTCGTCGGCCCACTGCGTCCGCAGGACGTTTACTGGTCGCCGGACCCGGGCGAGCTCCCGGACCACCTGGAACGCTGGCTCGCCGTGCGCGAGAGCGTGCCGTGGTCGGACGGCGCCGACGGCGAGGACGGCACGGACAGCGGGCCGGTGACCCCCGCCCGCGACGGAGCGGCGGAGGACTTCCGCTTCTTCGACGCCGCCGTGGACCCCGCCCGCGCCGCCGGCCTGCTCACCGCACTGGAGCTGGTGCGGGCCGACGCGGCGCGTTGTGCCGTGCTCGACTTCGAGCTGCTGCGCGGCTGGCAGCAGCATGTGCTGGGCACCCCCGAGCCGCCGCCGTTGCGCACCCGCCCCGCCTTCGCCAAAGGCGGCGAGGAGCGCTACGGGATCGGCCCCGACACCCGCGCCCGCCTCGACGCCTGCCTGGCGCAGGCCGCCGACGGCCGGATCCCGCTGGCCGCGAGGGCGGCCCGGGTCTACCTGGATGTCTGCTTCTTCCACCCGTTCGACGACGGCAACGCCCGCGCCGCCCTGCTCACCCTGCTGTTCGTGCTGGCCCGCGCAGGCGTCACCCTCGACTCGGTGCTGCTCATCCGCCGGTTCGGCTACCGGGCCGACGACCCGCACGACGCGCTGAGCCTGTGCCGCTCCGTCGAGATCCACCTCAGGCAGAGCCGCGCCGCCGCTCAGTGACCGGCGGCCGTTGACACGGGGCCCAGTGGGGGCTGCTACAGGTCCGCGAGCCAGGGGTGCCCCGGGTGTACGCGGGTGAGCAGGCCGGTCAGGGTCTCGCGCTGAGCCGGGGTCAGGTGCGGGACGGTCGCGTCGAAGTCCGACTGGTCCTTTTCGCGGACGTGCTTGGCCTTGAACAGCAGGACCAGTTCGGGGGCCAGATACGGGATGCCGTCCCGGGTGTGGTGGATGATCTCGCGGTAGGGGAGCCGGATCGTCTCGTCGCGCCGGCAGATCCAGGTGTCGCCGTCGTGCGGTTCGCGGAACACGTCGAGCAGGTAGTCGCCGGTGGCCGGATCGCGGAGCCAGGTCTGGTGGACGGCGGCCAGTACCTCCGGCGCGGCGTCCGCCCAGATCCGGCCGCTGCCCGCCGCGTCGAAGGCGTACCCGGGAAAGCGGTCGCGGACCTCGGGGAAGCCCGCGGCCGGAATCCCGATCTCGATGTCGCCGTGAGCGCGCGTCCGCCTGCCGCGGAACAAGTCCAGCGCCCAGCCCGCGGCCACGTACCAGGGCGTGCTGATCCCGGCCAGCCGCTGCGCGACCTCACCCGGGGCCCAGCAGGACGACCACCTGGCGGGGAGGGCCTCGATCTCGTCGGGGGACAGTTCGACGCCGCCGTCGGGCAGTTGCTCGCTCATCGCTGGAACCTATCAGCGGAGGGCCCGCCGTGGCTGTGGGCGGCGTACGTCCCGCGACCGCTCAGTTCTGCCACGGCCCCGCACGGCCACGATCCCGCACGGCCCGTCAGCTCACGGGCCGCCGTGCCCAGAACAGGACGTGGCCGCTGTCGCCCTCGGGGACGAACTCCTCGTGCGCCACCTCCAGGCCGGCGTGCAGCAGCCAGGACCGGTTGGTCGCCGCGTCCGCGTGACTCCACCACATCGCGGCCCCGCCGCCGAGCCAGTTCTCGTCGGTGCCTGTCCAGGCCTGGTGTCCGGTGGTGACGAGGAGCCAGCCTCCCGGCCGCAGCCACGAGGCGATCCGCCCCAGCAGGGCCGGCTGCTCCCCGAGCGGAATGTGGATCAGCGCGTACAGGCAGACGACAGCGTCGAAGGTCCCCGGCGGGAACGCCAGGGTCGTGGCGTCCGCCCGGATGAACTCGGCCTCCGGCACCAGCTCCCGTGCCCGCCGGATCTGGACGTCGCTGATGTCGACGCCCGTGACACGGTGCCCCGTCGCGGCGAGGGAGCGGGCCACGGGGACTCCGGTCCCGCACCCCACGTCCAGCACCGTGCCCGCCTCCGGGAGCCGCCCGAGCAACTCCTCGATCCACGATCCGTACTTCGTCTCGCTGTTGAACGCGCGTTCGTAATGCGCGGACAGCAGGTCGTATCCACGCCGGACCAGGTCCTTCGGGTCTTCGTCATCCACAACGGCGCACCGTAGCGGTCCCTGACCGGCGGAGCGACAGCATTTCGGCTGCCGCCGGCCTCGACGGGTGCCCTCCTCCCGGCAGCGCCCGGGAGGCTGACTGTGCGTGCCGGTGGTGTTACGCTCCCATTAAAAGAGAGTCGACTCTCACTTGTTGGCCGGAAGGGCACTCCTCCGCCCTGGTCCGGACGGGCAAGGAGAGTACGGCTCCGTCAAGCGTTCACTGCTCTTGTGGCCCTTCGGCCGGCGAGGAGAGACCATGACCGCCCCCGCACCGCAGTTACCCTTCGAGCGCCCCAACGCCCTGGACCTGGCGCCGCTGCTCGCGCGCCTGCGCGAGGAAGGCCCGATCGCCCGGGTGACGACACCAGCCGGCGACCCGGCCTGGCTGGTGACCCGCTACGAGGAAGCCCGGGAGATCCTGAGCGACACCCGGTTCTCCCGGCTGCGCCCCGACACCGAGGGCGCCCCGAGGATCTCGTCCTCGGCGCTGCACACGCGCCCCGCCCCCTCGCCCGAGGAGGAGGACCGGGAGCACACGCGGATGCGCCGGATGCTGGCGCCCGCGTTCAGCGCGCCGCGGATGCGGCGGCTGGGCGAGCGGATCGGGGAACTCGCCGCGTCCTGCCTGGACGCGATGGACGAGGAGCGTTCGGGGGATCCGCGACGCGTCGTCAACCTGCACGACCACCTGTCGTTCCCGCTGCCGGTGATGGTGATCTGCGAGCTGCTGGGCGTGCCGGTCGAGGACCGTGGCCTGCTGCGCGGCTGGTCCGAGCGGATCGCCGCGCTGTACGGCGGGGCCGACGGGGCCGCCGCCATGGCCGAGTTCGAGGCGTACGTGTCCGCCATCGCCGAGGAGAAGCGCAAGCGGCCGGGCCAGGACGTGATCAGCGACATCCTGGCCGTACAGGCGCAGGACCCCTCGTTCACCGAGGAGGAGATGGCCCGCCTGGCGGTGGGGCTGCTGTTCGCGGGCCACGAGACGACCTCGGCCCGGATCGACCTGGGGGTCCTGTTCCTGCTGAGCGACACCGGTCGGCGGGACCGCTTCGCCGCCGACCCCGAGGGGTCGGCCCGCGCCACCGTGGAGGAGGTCCTGCGGATGGCCGCGCCCGGCGCCCTGGGCCTGACCCGCTACGCCCGCGAGGACGTCACCCTCGCGGGGACGGCGATCGCGAAGGGCGAGGCGGTGCTGGTGGCGATCAACGCCGCGAACCGGGACGGGCGGGCGTTCGAGGAGCCGGACGCCTTCGACCCGTCGCGTTCCCCCAACGCGCACCTCGCCTTCGGGCACGGCGGCCACTACTGCATCGGCAACGCGCTGGCCCGCACCGAGATGCAGATCGCGCTGACCGCGCTGTTCCGGCGCTTCCCCGGCCTGCGGCTGGCGGTGGACGCGCACAGCCTGCGCGACCACTCCGAACGGCTGGCGGGCGGCCTCGGCGAGGTCCCGGTCCTGTGGTGAACGGGGAGCGGCAGCGCGAGCGGCCCGCCGCGCGGGTGGTGGCGGACACCTCGCGGTGCGTGTCGTCGGGGCAGTGCGCGGTGACCGCGCCGTCGGTGTTCGACCAGGACGAGGCCGGGCAGGTCGTCGTGCTCGCCGCCGAGCCCGTCGGACGGGCGGCGGAAGAGGCCCGGGAGGCGGCAGCCAGGTGCCCGGCCTCGGCGCTCCGGCTGGATCCGGCGCGCTGACGGCCGGTGG
>NZ_JBHUAL010000130.1:0-27642 GCF_042789775.1 Kitasatospora sp. NPDC056800
GCCGAAGCCTCCGCGCTTCGGCGGGCACGGGCCCGCCCGGACGGCGCCCCGGACGGCCCAGGGCCCTACGATGGCGCCATGAGCGGGAGCCTTCAGGTGTCAGGTGCGCACCATGCGCAGGAGCGACGGGACGACGAGCGGCTGGAGGCCGCGGCCGGCATCCTGGCGCTGCTCGCGGACCGCACCCGGCTCGCGCTGCTCCAGCGGCTGAGCGCCGGCGAGGCCGACGTGACCACGCTCACGGAGGCAGCCGGAGCCCCCCGGACGTCGGTCAGCCAGCACCTCGGCAAGCTCCGGCTGGCGGGCCTGGTCACCACCCGCAAGGACGGCCGGCGCGTCGTGTACGCGTTGCGCCACGGCCATCTGCGCCGGCTGGTCGACGAGGCGCTGAGCGTCGCCGACCACCAGATCGGCGAGCTTCCGCCGCACGACTGAGCGATCCGTACCGGCCCGTGCCCTCCGGGGTGCGGGCCGCTTTCCCGGCGCCGCCTTCCCGGCCGCTTTTCCGGTCAACATGTGCACATGCGTGCACATGTTGACCTATCCTGGACGTGTCGTCCTACCGCGTCCAGTCCGAGCGGGGTCCTCATGCTCTCCGTGCTGCGCAACCGCACCTATCTGCACCTGTTCGCCGCCCAGATCGTCGCCCTGGTGGGCACCGGCCTCGCCACCGTCGCGCTCGGCCTCCTCGCCTACGACCTCGCCGGGGCGGGCGCCGGATCCGTGCTCGGCACCGCGCTGGCGATCAAGATGCTCGCGTACGTCGGCATCGCCCCGGTGGTCACCGCGCTGGCCCACCGCATCCCGCGCCGGCGGCTGATGGCCGCCTCCGACCTCACCCGGGCCGCCGTCGCCCTCACCCTGCCCTTCGTCACCGAGGTGTGGCAGGTCTACGTCCTGATCTTCGTCCTGCAGTCCGCCTCGGCGGCCTTCACCCCGGCCTTCCAGTCGGTGATCCCCGAGGTGCTGCCCGAGGAGCGCGAGTACACCCGCGCCCTGTCGCTGTCCCGGCTCGCCTACGACACCGAGAGCCTGGTCAGCCCGGTACTGGCGGGCGCCCTGCTCGCGCTGATCAGCTACAACTGGCTGTTCTGGGGAACCGCCGCCGGGTTCCTCGCCTCCGCGGCCCTGGTGCTCTCGGCCGTGCTGCCCAAGCCGCTGCGGCCGGAGCCGCTTCGGTCGGTGCAGGAGGGGGCTGGCGACGGCGTCCTCGCCAGGTCCGTCCGCGGCACCCGGCTGTTCCTCGCCGTGCCCCGGCTGCGCGCGATGCTCGCCCTGGACCTCGCGGCGGCCGCCGCCAGCGCCATGGTGATCGTCAACACCGTCGTCTACGTCCGCGGTCAGCTCGGCCGCCCCGCCACCGACGTCCCGATCGCGCTCGGCGCCTACGGGGTCGGGTCGATGGCCGTGGCGCTGCTGCTGCCCCGGGTGCTGGACCGGGTGCCGGACCGGATCGTCATGCTCCCGGCGGCCTTCGGCATCGTCGGGCTCTTCGCCCTGCTCGCCGTGCTCACCGCCGCCGGGCCGGGCGCCTGGCGCTGGCCCGTCCTGCTCGCCGTCTGGGCCGTCCTCGGCGCGGCCGGCTCGCTGATCCTCACCCCCACCGGCCGCGTCCTGCGCGACTCGGTGGCCGCCGAGGACCTGCCCGCCATCTTCTCCGCCCAGTTCTCCCTCTCGCACGGCTGCTGGCTGCTCACCTACCCCCTGGCCGGCTGGCTCGGCGCCACCCTGGGCCTCACCGCGGCCTCCGCCGCGCTCGGCGCCGTCGCCCTGGCCTCCGGCCTGCTGGCCGCCCGCGCCTGGCGCGGGGTGCCGGGGGCAGCGGCCGCGGCCACGGTCGCGGCGAGCGGGAAGCGGGGCGTCGCCGTCACCCGCTGACCGGACGGGCAGCCAGGGGCCGGGTTCGCCGGGGCCGGTCGAGCCCCCGCGCGCTTTTGTCATGCGCAAGTTTGACGGGGTGTTACCAGCAGGTAGTCTCTGGGTGTCTCGTAGGCGAACAGCACGACGCCTGCCACGTTCTGAAGGATCCTCACGTGTACCGACCCGGCTCCCGCCGACCCCGCCGCGCCCTGCGCGGCGCCCTCGCCGCCGTCGCGGCCAGCACCCTGATCACCGTCCTGTCGGCCGCGCCGTCCCACGCCGCCCCCGCCCCCGCACAGGGCGCGGACACCACCCACATCGACGCCGTCGAGCAGGTGCTGCGCCAGGTGTCGCCCGGCCTGGAGGGCACCGTCTGGCAGCGCACCGACGGCAACGCCCTGGCCGGCGCCGACCAGGCCGGCGGCCCCGCGAACTGGCTGTTCCAGACGCCCGGTTGCTGGGGCGACGCCACCTGCGCCGACCGGCCCGGCACCCGCGCGCTGCTCGCGAAGATGACCGCCGACGTCTCCGCCGCCACCCGGACCGTCGACGTCTCCAGCCTCGCGCCGTTCCCCGACGGCGGGTTCGAGGACGCCCTGGTCGCCGGGCTCAAGGCCTCGGTCGCCGCCGGGCACCGCCCGGTGGTGCGCATCCTGGTCGGCGCGGCGCCGCTGTACAACGCCAACGTGCTGCCGTCGCGGTACCGGGACGACCTGGTCGCGAAGCTCGGACCGGCCGCCTCGTCGGTCAGCCTCAACATCGCCTCGATGACCTCCTCGCGCACCGCCTTCTCCTGGAACCACTCCAAGCTCCTGGTGGTCGACGGACGCACCGTCCTCACCGGCGGCATCAACGGCTGGAGCAAGGACTACCTCGACACCTCGCACCCCGTCTCGGACGTCGACCTCGCGCTCACCGGCCCCGCCGCGACCTCCGCCGGCCGCTACCTGGACACCCTCTGGGAGTGGACCTGCGGTCGGACCGGCCTCCTCGACAACGCGTGGTTCGCCTCCTCGGACGGCGGCGCCTGCCGCCCGTCGATCGAACGCGATCTCAACCCGTCCGCCCCCGCCGCCGGGAACGTCCCGGTGATAGCCGTCGGCGGCCTCGGCGTCGGGATCAAGGACGCGGACCCCTCCTCCGGGTACCGGCCCGGTCCCGTCCCCGGGGCGGCGGACGCCAAGTGCGGCCCGCTGACCCTGCACGACAACACCAACGCCGACCGCGACTACGAGACCGTCAACCCCGAGGAGAACGCCCTGCGCGCCCTGGTCGGCAGCGCCCAGCGGCACATCGAGATCTCCCAGCAGGACCTGAACGGCACCTGCCCGCCGATCTCGCACTACGACTCCCGGCTCTACGACACGCTGGCCGCCAAGCTGGCCGCCGGGGTCAAGGTGCGGATCGTGGTCAGCGACCCGGCCAACCGGGGCACCGTGGGCAGCGGGGGCTACTCGCAGATGAAGTCCCTCGCCGAGATCAGCGACGTCCTGAAGGCCCGGCTCACCGCGCTCACCGGCGACCGGGGCAAGGCCGACGCGGCCTTCTGCGGCAACCTCCAGCTCGCCTCCTTCCGTGCGGCCCCCACCGCCACGTGGGCCGACGGGCACCCGTACGCGCTGCACCACAAGCTGGTCGCGGTCGACGACTCGGCCTTCTACATCGGCTCGAAGAACCTGTACCCGGCCTGGCTGCAGGACTTCGGCTACATCGTCGAGAACCGCAACGCGGCCGCACAGCTCGACCGCGACCTGCTCGGCCCCGAGTGGAAGTACTCGCAGGCCGCCGCGACCGTCGACTGGTCCACCGGGACCTGCCGCGCCTGAGGTCGAGGCCTGAGATCCGACGCCTGATGGCCGGCCGGCGGGTTCCCTGCTCAGGCCGCCCGGGGCGGGCGCTGCTCACTGCGGCGCCCGCCCCGCTCTGCTCTCACCCGGGAGCTACGCCCGCACGAACCCGTGGCTGCGCTCCACCTTCGCCACGTGCAGTGTGTAGCTCTCGTACCAGTCGGCCCGCCCGCGCTTCTGCGCGGCGCGGTGCTCGGCGTTGGTCCGCCACTCCGTGAGGGCGTCGGCGTCGCGGAAGTACCCGACGGTGATGCCCAGTCCGCCGGGCGTCTGCGCGTGGTCCATCCCCAGGTACCCGGGGATGTCGTTCACCAGCTCTTCCATGCGGGCGTTGGTCTCGCTGTAGTCGCTCTGGTCCTGCGTCCGGAGCGTGGTGAAGACGGCGACGTAGTACGGGGGTTCAAAGGCCTGGACGGGTGCGACGGGTGCTTCGGAGTGATCACTCATGCCGCCACCGTAGGGCGGCACGCGTCCGGTGATCCAGTGTCTTTACCGAACGGTGGAACAAGGGTTCGGGATCTTGACCGAAGCCGTCCGGGCCCTCCCGCGGCGGCCCGGACGGCGCGGTACGCGGCTGCTCAGAGGCCGAAGCGGGCCCGGTGGGTGGCGGGGACCAGGTCGGCGTACTCGGGGTGCTTGGTGATCCAGCCGCGGATGAAGGGGCAGTAGGGGAGGACGGCGAGGTGCTGGTCGCGGGCCGTGTCCAGGGCGGCGCGGGCCAGTCGGCCGGCGAGGCCTCGGCCCTCGAAGTGGGGGTCGATCTCGGTGTGGATGAAGGCGATCTCGTCGCCGGAGCGGTGGTACTCGGCGAAGCCGGCGAGTTCGCCGCCGTCGTGGATCTCGAAGCGGGACTTCTCGGTGTTGTCGGTGACGGTCTGCTCCACGGTTCCTCCTCGGGTGCGGCGGGTCGCCTCGGCGGACGACCGCTGGTGGCCGGCGCCGCTGTCAGCAGCATAGTTGAATGCTCAACATTTGTCTCCCGCGACGCGCGGGGCGGGTGGGTGTGGGCGGCCTCAGTCCGAGACGGTCCGCCCGGTGCGGTACGGCGCCAGGAACGCCGTCAGGGCGGAGAGCATCGCCTCCGGGGACTCCTCTGCGGGGTAGTGGCCGCACTCGGGGAGGACCAGGGTCTCCACGTCGTCGGCGGCCAGCCGCATCGTCGCGCCGACCGAGGCGCCGAGGTTCGCCGCTCCGCCGATCGCCAGGACGGGGAGGGAGAGCCGTCGGGCCGCGCGCTGCCGGTTCTGGGCGATGGTGGTGTCCAGTGCCCGGTAGAACTCGAAGCTGCAGCGCAGGGCCTGCGGATCGGCGGCGAGGCTGTCGACGTAGTGCCGGACGGCGTGGTCGGGCAGGGGCTTCGCGGATTTCGTGGCGAACTGGTGGCCGAAGTAGAGGTGTTCCCGCCCGGCGACCAGCTGCTCGTTGACGCCGGCGAGGCGGTTGAAGGCGAAGTGCCAGAGCCGGTCGTTGGCCTCCTGGCTGCCGAAGAGCGGCGGCGTGGCGGAGAGGCCGGGGATCGCGGCCTCGGCGACGGCCAGGCGTTCGAGCCGGTCGGGGTGGTCCGCGGCCAGGGCGTAGCCGGTCCACATGCCGACGTCGTGTCCGACCATGGCGAACCGGTGGTGCCCGAGCGCGTCCATGAGCGCCACCAGGTCGCGGGCGAGCGTGCCGGTGTCGTACCCGTCCAGGGGCTTGTCGGACAGTCCGACGCCGCGCGGATCGACGGCGACGACCTGGAAGTCCCGTGCCAGCGCGGGCATCAGGAGGCGCCAGGCGTACCAGGTCTGCGGCCAGCCGGCGAGCAGCAGCAGCGGCGGGCCCTCGCCGCCGGTGACGGCGTGCAGGCGCAGGTGCCCGGTGTCGACGTACCGGCTGGTGAAGGTCTGCGCGAATCCGGCCGGGAGGTTCGGCGCCCCGGCGACGGAGCCGGGGCCTTCGGGCGTGGGTGACTGGCTCATGAACTTTCCTTTCGCGGTGTCGGCTGATCTGGCCACTGGCCGTCACGGTAGCCATCTTGGACTGATCGGTCAAAGATTGTTTGACCGATCGGTCCAAGACGCGGGTAGGCTCATGGCAGACGGGTGAAACGGGAGGGTTGTGCGGTGTCCGGCCGGAAGCAGTTCGACGTCGGGGAGGCCCTCGACCGGGCCATGCGGGTGTTCTGGCAGCGCGGGTACGCGGACGCCTCACTGGACGCCCTCGGCTCCGCCACCGGCCTCGGCCGGGGCTCCCTCTACGGCACCTTCGGCAGCAAGGACGCCCTGTTCCACCAGTGCCTCGACCGCTACGCGGCGCTCTACGGCGCCCGGTACGAGCAGGCGTTCGCCGCTCACCCCGGTGACCCGGTGCGCGCCGTCGAGGCGTTCTTCGACGTCGTCCTGGAGCGCATCGCCGACCCGTCGGTGCCCGCCGGGTGCCTCGTCGCCCAGTCCGCCGCGCAGTCGCCGACGCTGACGGAGGAGAGCGGCGCGCGGGTGCGCGGCCTCCTCGACCTGCAGCACCGACGGGTCCGCGCCGCCCTGGCGGACTCCCCGGCCGACGCCCGGACGCTCGACGAGCTCGCCACCTTCGTCGTCGCCGTCAACCAGTCGCTGGCCGTCCTGAGCCGGGCCAGCACCCCGGACGCCGAGCTGCGCTCCGTGGCCCGGCTGGCCTGCGCGACGGTGGCGGACTCCCTCGCCCGGGCGGCAGCCGAGGGCGACGCCGCGAGCTGACGGGCGCCCGGGTCCGGCCTGGTCACCGGGCACCCGTGGGGGAAGGGCCGGCTCAACTCGGTGCGGTAGCACGGGAGAAGAGGGGCCGGCGGAGGGCGGCCCGGCGGTGCGGAGTCCCGGCCGCGGCGCGTGTCACGTGACCCAGGTACCGCCGTTCCGGCACCGGGTCTTCGTGACTTTCCGTGACCATCGCGGCTCGGCAGGATCTACCTCACCGAACGGAACGCCGGCAGGAAGGCGGACCGGACAGGTGGTGGCGGTGACGCCCCCCTGGCCGCCCGCACCCGTACCGCGTTGTGCCGGTCCGCCTGACGCTTCCTCCGAACCCGCCCGAAAGCAGCCCATCATGAGCGCCGTTAGCGCCCGCCTGAAGAAGTCCGCCACCGCCACCGCCCTGGCCGCCAGCCTCCTCGCCGGGGCCGGTACGGCGCTGGTCGCGGCCCCGACCCCGGCCGCCGCGGCCGACTGCGCCGGCAAGGACGGCGTCGGGGGCGGCAACTGCACCAGCGCCCTGATCGGCGCCGTCGCCGACACCGTCAAGTTCGTCCTCGGTGCGGCCAACCAGGCGAAGATGGAGAACGCCCAGTTCACCCAGGCCCTGGTCTCGAAACTGAGCAGTGCCGCGCCCGGCTACAACGTCCTCGTCTTCAAGTACGACGGGACGGACGCCTTCGACACCAAGTGGTTCAAGAACGACTACTCGGCGAACATGCGGGGGGTGATGTTCGAGGACGACGTCAAGCTGGAGCACCACGACAAGGAGGGCGGGCCGCAGGGCTACGACGACTTCAAGGTCTGGGTCTTCGCGGGCGAATCGACCTTCGTCAACTACGGTGACGGCGGCTTCATGAACTGGGCCTTCATCGGCCATGACTCGGACACCAGCGGCCGCGGGGGCCGGCTCATCCACTTCCCGGCCCGGGTGGTGCCGGGTTCCTCCAGCGGCTCCACCCCGCCGCCCGGAACCCCCTCGACGCCCCAGGTGCCGATCGGCGGCCAGATCATCACCGTCCCCGCGATCCCCATCAGCAGCCCGGGGACCCCCGGCATCCCCGCGCACGAGACCGGCGACACCGGGACCAACATCCCCGGCGGCCACATCCGGATGGGGTTCGGTGTCGCCGACTCGGGCGCCGCCCAGCTGACCGGCACGCTGCACCCGAGCGTCAAGAACGGCCGGGCCCCCGCTGCCAACGGCTCCGCGAGCGGCACCCCGGTCACCGCCGCCACCAGCACCGCCGGCAAGTCCACCGGCTGGGTCTTCAGTCAGGACGCCAGTGGGCTCTACAAGATCACCAACGCCGTCACCGGCCTCGCCCTCACCGAGAACACCAAGAGCTACCTGGCCGAGGCGCGCCCCTGGACCGGCTCCGCCGCCCAGAAGTGGGAGGTCTTCGCGTTCGGCGACGGCGAGTACCAGATCCGCGTCAGCACCGACGACTGTCTCACCTACGACGAGGACAACAAGGTGCTCGGCGTCTGGACCTGCACCAACGACTGGAACCAGCGCTGGACGATCAAGCCCTGACCGTCCCTCGCCTGACTCCGCCCCTGACTCCGCCCCTGCCGGGACCCGCCGGCGGGGGCGGGCCCGTGTCCGGCCCGACGCCGGGCCCATGCCCCGGGGGCGCGTCACGAGGCGGGGAGGCCGTGGCCGTGGGTGAAGGCGAACAGGGCCAGCTGCATGCGGGTGGTGGCGCCGGTCTTGCTGCGGATCCGTCGGAGGTAGGTGTCGACGGTGTGCGGGCTGAGCTGGAGGCGGCGCGCGATGGTGTCGTAGGTGGCTCCCCGGGCCAGCAGCTCCAGCACCTCCACCTCCCGGCGGCTCAGGGCGGGGGCGGCGGTGGCGGGTCGGGACATCGGGGCACTCTCCTGGCTGAGGGAACGTCGAACGGGAGCGGTGGTCATGGCGACCGCTCAGTAGATGGGCTGGCAGCCGGGGGTCGTGCACGCGCCGCCCCACGAGGTGTCGTCCGCGTGAACGTTGCGGGCCGCCGTCGCGTGGTCCTGCGGAACGGCGAGCGCGGCGGGGGCGCTGATCCCGAGAAGTGCCGTGAGCAGTACGGCGGCGGTGATGAAACGCTTCATGGAGTCCTCCTGGAGGGACCTCAACTGATCGCCGAGCGGGTCCCGGCCTGTGATCTAGCATGTCGCCGAGATGATCACGCGCCTACGGGTCGACCACCTCACCAAGCTGGGTGGCAGCAAAGTGACTGGGGGATGTACATGGATGTTTCCGGCGAACCGGACGATCTGACGGGCGGAACGGAGCCCGATCAGGTCGACGTGGCGGTCTACTCCTGGGTACTGGAACACCACCGGCTCGAACCCGCCGCCATCGCCGCCGACTTGGGGCTGGACCCGGACCGGGCCGCCGCCTCGGTACGCCGGCTGAGCGCCCTGCGCCTGGTGTACCCGGATCCGCAGGACCCGACGGCGGGCTACGCCGTCGCACCGGAGGCCGCGATGGCCCGGCTCGCCGCCCCTGTCGAGGCCCGGATCCGCCGCGAGCAGGAGGAGCTGGCCAGGGGGCAGGCCCAGCTCGTCGGCTTCTTCCCCCACTACCAGCGGGGCGGACGGGTGGCCGGCGCCGGTGAGGGGGTCGAGGTCATCAGCAGCCTCCAGGAGGTACGGGCGGCGCTCGACCGGGCCTCGGACAGCTGCCGGAGCGAGGTGCTGGCCAGCCAGCCCGGTGGCGGAAGCCGCGTGCCGGAAGCCATGGAGGAAGCGCTCGGCCGTGACCGCGCGCTGCTCGCCCGCGGGGTGCGGATGCGCACGCTCTACCACCACACCGCACGCTTCAACGGCCCCAGCCAGGCGTACGTGGAAGCGGCCTCACCGCTCGGCGGCGAGTACCGCACCGTCCACGAGCTGTTCGGCCGCATCATCGTCTTCGACCGCGAACTCGCCTTCATCCCCGCGAGCGACGGCTCCTGGGGTGCGGTGGCGATCCGCCAGGAGTCGCTGGTCGCCTACCTGTGCGAGATCTTCGAGCAGTCCTGGTCGTGTGCCAGGCCGTTCTCCGCCGCCACCGCGGACGGCCTGGAGCAGGTCTCCCAGGAGATCGACCGGACCATCCTGCGGCTGCTCGCCGCCGGGCTCAAGGACGAGACGATCGCCCGCCGCCTCGGGATGTCGCTGCGCACCGCGCGGCGTCACATCGCCGACATCATGGGCCAGTTGGATGCCGAGAGCCGGTTCCAGGCCGGTGTGGCCGCCGCCCGTACCGGGTTGCTGGGCGAGTAGCGGCACCCGGGGCGGCCGGGGAGGACAGGGCACGCGGGTGGCAGGGTCACGCGACTCCGGGACCGGGTTCGCGTGACTGTCCCGGCGCCACCGCGGGAACCCATGATGGAGCCCGGCGAAGGGAAGCCTCCCGACGCGAGGCTCCGGAACGGAGGACGACGGTGCAGTGGGGGCCGGACGATCAGGAGAACGAACCGGCCGACGAGGGCGGTTACCTCCTGGAACTGGCCGCGTTCCTCTCGGCCCGGACCGGTGGAGGGCCGGCCGTCCTCTGGACGGACTACGAGCCCCCCGTCACCGGCGACCCGTCCACGGCGGAGGACACGGCAGCCCTCGCCGCCGGGCTGAGCGCACTGCTGGGCGTCACCGTCCGGGCCCTCCCGCAGGACCCCGCGGACCCGCACGCGGTCCAGACGCGACAGGCCGAGTCGGAACTCCTGGTACTCCAGCTGTCCTCCGTCACCGAGATCCTGGTCGACGCCTCGACCGCCCCGACCGGTACGAACGCCGGTCCGACCGGCTCCACGGCCCCGACCGCCCCGACCGACGCGCACCGGGTGCCGCTGGCGGTCCGGCTCCGGGGCGGCCAGGCGCTCTTCGTCCCGTGCCGCTCGACCTGCACGCTGCTGCCCGGGCCGGGCTCCCGGCACGCGGTACTCCAGATCCCGGCACCGCGAACCGGGCTGCGGGCCCGTCCCGGGACAGGCCGCCCCGGGTAGGTCGTCGGCGCCGCCCGGCGGTCGGCTTCCGGTGCGGCGGGGCTCAGCCCTTGACCGCGCCGACGGCGAGGCCGGAGGCGATCCTGCGCTGGACGAGGAGGAAGAAGACCACGACGGGCAGGGCGGTCAGGGCGGCACCGGCCATGAGACCGCCGTAGTCGGTCCCGAAGCTGGTCTGGAAGGAGACCAGCCAGATGCTGACGGTCTGCTTCTCCGGAGTCGACAGCAGGATGTAGACGAGGACGTACTCGTTCCAGGCCTGGACGAGGGCGAAGACGGAGGTGGCGACGATGCCGGGTGCGAGCAGCGGGAGCACCACCCGGCGGAAGGCGCCGAGCCGGCCGCAGCCGTCGACCATGGCCGCCTCCTCGAGTTCCACGGGGACCCCGGCGATGAAGCCGCGCAGCATCCAGACCGTGAACGGCAGTGTGAACACCAGGTAGGTGAGGACCACGCCGGTGAGGCTGTCGGTCATCCCGACGTCGTTCAGCAGCAGGTAGACCGGGATGATCAGGGCCGTCAGCGGGACCATCTGGACGATGAGGATCACCACGACGAAGGCCTTGCGGCCCGCGAAGCGGAAGCGGGCGAGGGCGAAGGCGGCGAGCGCGCCGACGACCAGTGACACCAGGACGGTGCCGATGCCGATGACGACGCTGGAGCGGACGTTGGCCCAGAAGGTCTCGGTGCCCAGCGCCCGGGCGAAGTTGTCGAGCGTGGGGCGGCCCGGCCAGAACTTCGGTGGCAGGCTCAGGATCTCGGTGGCCGGCCGGAACGCGGTGAGCACCATCCAGTAGACGGGGAAGCCGATCACCGCGGCGACGAGCAGTCCGAGCAGGTCGTGGCCCAGCGACCGCCGTCGCCTCATTCGATCTCTCCCGTCCTGAGCATCTGACGCAGGTGGACGACCGATCCGGCGAGCAGCAGGACGACGGTCACGAGCGCGATCGCGGCCCCGGTGCTGTACCGGTTCACGGCGAAGGACTCGATGAAGGAGTAGACGCCCAGCAGGTAGTACTCCCGCTCGGGCTGGCCGCCGCGCATGAGCCAGATCTGGTTGAAGACGCCGAAGTCCCAGATGGCCGACAGCGTGGTCACCATGACGAGGACCGGTCTGATCACCGGCAGGGTGACGTGCCGGAAGACCTGGAGGGGCCGGGCCCCGTCGAGGACCGCGGACTCCTCCAGCTCGGGCGGGACCTGGGCCAGCGCGGCCCGCAGGGTGATCGCGGCGAACGGCAGCGAGCCCCACACCACGACGGCGACGATGACGGTGAACCCCTGCCAGGGGTTGGTGAACCAGTTGTGGCGGGCCAGGTCGACCCCGGGCAGGTTCGAGAGCAGCCAGTTCACCACGCCGTAGTCGGCGTCGAAGAGCCAGCGGAAGACCGACGAGGCGACCATGACGGGCATCGCCCACACGGTGACCAGCACCCCGGCGATGACGGCGCGCACCCACGGGGAGACCCGGTGCATCAGCCGGGCGGTGAACAGCCCGCAGAGCACGGTGAGGGCGACGCACACCGCGGTGAAGAGCACCGTGCGGGCGACCACCGTCCAGAAGAACCCGTCCCCGAGGATCCTGCGGAACTGGTCCAGCCCGGCCCACGGCGGCGAGGTGCCGCCGAACAGCTGCTCACGCGTCATGTCCTGGAAGGAGAGGACGACCATGTCCACGAGCGGGTAGCCGAGCACCAGGACGAGCGCGAGGACGGTCGGGCCGATCAGCAGGTACGGCAGCAGCGGACGCCGCCGCCGGACCCGGTCAGCGCTCATTGATCACTTCGTCGATCCGCCGGTCCGCCTCCCGCGCGGCGTCCTGCACCGACGCCTTGCCGTTGGCGATCCGCTCCAGCATCTCGGGCAGGACGTTGGACTTCTCCACCGACGTCCAGCCGGGTGCGAACGGGGTCATCCAGCCCCCGGTCGCCGCGGCCTGGGCGGCGGGGCCGTTGATGCCGCCGGCGGCGACCTCGGTCAGCTGGGTGGTGTTGTTGGGCAGGGTGTTCGCGGCGATCAGCGTCTTCTGGGACTCCCGGTCGGTGAACAGCCTGATCCAGTCGGCGGCCAGGTCCTTGCGCGTCGACTTGGCGGGCACGGCCAGGGTGGAGCCGCCGAGGAAGGGCGGCAGGAGTTTGCCGGACGGGCCGGGGAAGGGGAAGGTGGCGAACTTGTCCTTCAGCTTCGGGTCCCCGCCGGAGCGTTCGTCGGCGGCGGCGCCGGCCTCCCAGGTGTTGCCGTAGAAGACGCCCACGCGGCCCTGGCCGACGACGGCCGGCTGGTCGCCGTTGTCCTTGGCGCGGTCGCCGACGTAGTAGGCGTCGATCAGCCGCTTCCACTCGGTGAGCCCGGCGACGGAGTTGGGCGAGGACAGCGAGGCCTTCCAGCGGTTGCCGTCCTTCACCGCGATCTCGCCGCCCGCGTCCTTCAGGAAGGCCATGGCCGCGTACCAGTAGCGGCCGGGCATGTAGAGGGCGGAGAAGTTCGGGTCCTGGGCGCCGAAGGTGCTCTTCAGCCGGTCGAACGCGGAGAGCAGTTCGGGGTACGTCTTCGGGGCGCCCGGCACACCGGCCTGGGTGAAGTAGTCGGTGCGGTAGACACCGACCCGGGCCCCGACGTAGTAGGGCACGCAGTAGGCCTTGCCGTTGTCGCGGCAGGCGTCGGCGAGCGCCGGCAGCCAGGCGTCCGACTGGTCGAAGCGGGCCGGGTCGAGGGTGGCGAAGGCGCCGTTGACGATGTAGTTGGTGGTCTCGCTGTTGCCCATCTCCACCACGTCGGGCACGTTCTTCCCGGCGAGGACGGCGTCCAGCTTCTGGTTCTTCGTCGTCCACTGCTGGTACTGGACGTCGACCCGGACCCCGGGGTGGGCCTTGGCGAAGCGGTCGTTGGTGGACTGGACCAGTTGTGGCCAGTTCTCCTGGGCGTCCACGGCCAGCCACACCGTCAGCTTTCCGCCGGCCCCGGAACCGCTGCCCGAGCCGGAGCCGCCGCATCCGGCCGCGGCGAGGGACAGGAGCAGGGTGAGGACCAGGGGGCGGCAGGACGCGCGAATGGCCATGAGGTCTCCAAGTTCACTGTGGGGGTGACCTTTTGACTACCCCTCAGATCAGCTTGCGTCGCGGGGGAGCGGACATTCGGCCGGAAGACGTCCGGCTCCGGGTCCGGCGGAAACCCCAACGTTCGGATAGGGCAAGGCCCTTCGCATTCGCACCTCCCAGGTCGACGGGTCGTGCGGCAGCGAGCCCGGCTGCCCGGGAGGAACAGTGAACGGCAGACCGGCGCCTGCTGTGACGACGTATTCAGGACAGATTGGAGTAGACCAATGGCGCGGCTCACCCGCCGGGCGTGCGGCGGGCCTCCGGGAGCAGGGCGCGGAAGGCCGCGGCGACGGCGTCGGGGTGTTCCTGCATGGCGACGTGGCCGACGCCGGGCAGGGTGAGGAGCCGGGCGTCCCGGAAGGCCGTGTAGGACCGGGCCGCCGTACGGAAGGGGACGAGGCGGTCCTCGCGGCCGAAGACGAGCAGGGTGGGGGCGGTGACCCGGCGGGCCTGGTGCCAGGGCGAGGGCTCGCCCGGCAGTCGGAGGTGGGCCCGGGCGACGGCGCGCACGCCCTCCACCAACATCTTCTGGTTGTAGGGGAGTTCGGCGCGGCGCAGGCGTTCGCGCACTTCGGTCGCCCGCTGTTCGGCGTTGACGCGGGACGGGTCGGCGTAGATCAGGCGGTAGAGGTCGTCGAGCTGCCGGTCGGGGCCCCGGGTGGACAGCAGTCGGGCGTACAGGCGGGCGGCGCCCGGCAGGCCCAGCAGGGAGATCCGCAGGGCTTGCGGCGGCGGGAGGGCGGGCAGGACCGGGGAGACGAGGGTCAGGGTGGCGACCAGCTCCGGGCGGTGGGCGGCGAGGTGGAGGGCGGTCAGGCCGCCGAGCGAGTTGCCGACCAGGTGGACGCGGCGGTGCCCGGTGCGGACGAGGTGGCGGGCGACGGCCGCGGCCTGGCGCCCGACGGTGACGAGGCCGTCGGGCGGGGGAGCGGAGCGGCCGAAGCCCGGGAGGTCGAGGGCCAGGCAGTGGACCGACGACCGGAGGCGCTCGATCAGGGCGGCCCAGTTGTGGGTCCAGCCGCCGAGCCCGTGCAGGAACACGGCGGTGTCGGCGTCCGGGTGGGCGCCGGGTACGTACGCGGTGGCGAGCGGCTGGTGCATGACGGGTCCGTTCCTCGGTCTCACCCGCGCCCCGCGGCGGAGGACTCCGCCAGCGCGAGCCGGTAGTGGTCGACGAGCCGGTCGCCGACCGCCTCCCAGCTGCGTTCCACGACCGCGGCCCGGCCCGCCCGGCCGAACGCCCGGCGGAGTTCCGGGTCCCGGGCGAGCCGTTCCACCGCCTCCCGGAAGCCGGTGCCCGTGCCGGGCGGGACGAGGAAACCGGTGCGTCCGGGCTGGACCAGGTCGAGCGGTCCGCCGACGGCGGGGGCGATGACGGGCAGGCCGCTGGCCATCGCCTCCTGGAGGGTCTGGCCGAAGGTCTCGAACGGTCCGGTGTGCGCGAAGACGTCGAACGAGGCGTAGATCCGGGCGAGTTCGTGCCCGGTGCGGCGGCCCAGGAAGAGCGCGTCCGGCAGCGCGGCGGCCAGTCGGGCGCGGCTGGGGCCGTCGCCGACCACCACCAGCCGTACGCCCGGGAGCCGGGACAGCTCGGCCAGCCGCTCGACCTGCTTCTCCGGCGCCAGCCGCCCGACGTAGCCGACCAGCACCTCGCCGGGCCGGCCGAGGCGCCGGCGCAGGGCCTCGTCCCGGTGGCCGGGGTGGAAGCGCACGCAGTCGACGCCGCGCGGCCACAGGTGGACCCGGGGGACCCCGTGGGCGGTCAGGGCGTCGAGCGAGGCCCGGGACGGCGCCAGGGTCCGCGCGGCCGCCGTGTGAATGAGCCGCAGCCGGTGCCAGGCCAGCCGGGCCCCGGCGGCTCCGGCGAAGGGCAGGTAGGTCCGGGCGTACGCGGCGAGGTCGGTCTGGTAGACGGCGACGACGGGGACGCCCGCGCGCCCGGCCGCCGCCGCTCCGGCCGCCCCGAGGGCGAACGGGCCCGCCAGGTGCACCACATGGGGGCGGTGCTGCTCGACGGCGTCGGCCACCCGGCGCCCGGGGAGGGCGATCCGCACCTCCGGGTAGCCGGGCAGCGGGACGGACGGGACGCGGACCACCCGGTAGCCGTACGCCGACTCGTACGGCTCGCTCCCGCTTCCGCTCCCGCTGGCGCTCCCGCTGGTGCGGCGCTGGGCCGCCGGGGCCACCACCAGCGGGACGTGCCCCCGGGCCAGGAGGTGCTCGGCGGTCCGGAGCACGCTGTGGGCCACGCCGTTGACCTGCGGGGCGAAGGACTCGGCGACGATCACCACCCGAAGCCGCTCGCCGCCGGGGGCCGGACCGGCCGCGGCGGGCGCCGCCGGCCCGGGCAGGACCCCGCTCACCGGGCGGCCTCCGCAGGTGCCGTGCGCTTCGTCGCGGCCGCGGCCTCCGGGCGGGCCGGGACGGACCGGCCGACCACGCGCAGGTCCCGCAGGATCTCCCGGAAACAGGCGGTCAGACCCGCCTCGGCGTACGGCACGCCGATCTCCGCGCAGTAGGCGCGCACGATGCGCGAGGCCGGGCGCAGCGCCGCCACCGGCATGGCCGGGAAGAGGTGGTGCTCGATCTGGAGGCCGAGGCCGCCGAAGAGGAAGTGGACGAATCGGCCGGCCCGCAGGTTGCGGGAGGGCAGCACCTGCCGCCGGAGGTAGTCGGTGCGCTCGGCGCCGGGGCCGGTCATCGGCATGCCCTTGTGGTTGGGGGCGAAGATGCAGCCCAGGTAGACGCCGAACAGTGCCCCGAACAGCGCGGTGAAGGCGAGCGCCTGGAGCGGGGAGAGCACGAGGACGGTCAGGGCCGCCGCGACGGCGTAGTGCAGTACGGCGAGGGTGCGTTCCAGCGCCGGGTACCTGACGGTGCCGCGGGTGAGGGTCAGGCCGGTGGCGACGAGCAGGCCGAGTGCCTGGAGGGACAGCAGCGGGAAGAACAGTGCCGCCTGGTGCCGTGCCGCGAACCGCCGTAACCCCCGTGTCCGATCGGCCTGTTGGGCGGTCCGGGCGAAGAGGAGGGAGTCGGCGGCCGGGTCCTGGCCCTCGCGGTTCGGGTGGGCGTGGTGCCGGTTGTGGTCGTCGACCCACCAGCCGTAGCTCATGCCGACCACCAGGTTCCCCAGCACGATGCCCACCAGGTCGGTCGTCCGGCGGTCGGCGAACACCGCGCGGTGCGCGACGTCGTGGCCGAGCAGCGCCAACTGGCCCAGCACGAGGGCGAAGAGCGGCGCCAGGCCGAGCTGCCACCAGCTCGCGCCGAGCGCGGTGAACCCGGCCAGCAGCCCCGCCAGCGCGGCCAGCAGTGCCGCGCTCCGGCACGCGTAGTACAGCGGGCGCCGACGCAGCAGACCGGCCTGCGCCACGCGCCGGTACAGTTCGGCGAACTCGCCGCGCCGGGCGGTCCCGGTGCTCGGGGGGTCCGGGATGTCCTGAACGGTCATGCCACCAATCCGGTCTCGGGCCGCCCCGGCCGGCCGTGTCCGTGCTGCGTGCCTGGGGCTCGAAGGCCCTGAGCCTTCCGTACCCGACCCGTCGGTGTCCCGCGCTGCCGGTGAATGCGACCCGATCGGGCGGGTGGCGGCCACGGGCTGACGGCCCGCCGTTCGGAGGTCGGGAATCCGTACGGGCTGCCGCCGGGGGAGTGGATTGTGGGGAGGCCGTCGACGCGATCGGGCTCCTGGAGCCGTCCGTCCGGCAGACGAGGGGGCGTGACCGTATGTTGATCCGACCGGATGGCGGCCCGTCGCCGCGCGGCGCGCCGGGTCGTCGCCGAACCGGGCGTGTCCCGGTACGCGGGCTAGGTTCGGGTCCGTGACCGGCAACGACGCGGTCCTGGCGCTGATGGTCGTCACGGCGCTGGGCTTCGACTTCACCAACGGCTTCCACGACACCGGCAACGCGATGGCGACCTCGATCGTGACCGGCGCCCTCCCGCCGCGGGTCGCGGTCGCCGTCTCGGCGGTGCTCAACCTGGTCGGCGCGTTCCTGTCGACCGCCGTGGCGGCGACCATCGCCAACGGCCTGGTCGCCAGCGGGGAGGTGACCCTGACGGTGGTGTGCGCCGGCCTGACCGGCAGCATCCTGTGGAACCTGGCCACCTGGTTCCTCGGGATCCCCTCCAGCTCCTCGCACGCGCTGATCGGCGGGGTGGTCGGGGCGACGGTGGCGGCGGCCGGGACCTCGGCCGTCAAGTGGCAGGGGCTGGTCTCCAAGGTGATCGTGCCCGCGGCGCTGTCGCCGTTCATCGCCGGCGGGGTGGCGGTGGTCGGCACCCTCCTGGTCTACCGCCTCACCCGGGACGTGCCCGAGGGCCCGCGCGGACGCGGGTTCCGGCTCGGCCAGATCGGCTCGGCCTCCATGGTCTCGCTCGCCCACGGCACCAACGACGCGCAGAAGACCATGGGCGCCATCACCCTGGCCCTGATCGCCAACGGCACCCTGCAGGCCGGGGCGAAGGCACCCGACTGGGTGATCGTCTCCTGCGCGCTCGCGATCGCCCTGGGCACCTACATCGGCGGCTGGCGGGTGATCCGCGCGCTGGGCAAGGGGCTGGTGGAGATCGAGCCGCCGCAGGGGATGGCCGCCGAGTCGGCCTCGGCCGCGGTGATCCTCTGCTCCACCGACTTCGGCTACTCGCTCTCCACCACCCACGTGGCCACCGGGTCGATCCTGGGCTCGGGGATCGGGCGGAGCGGTGCCGTGGTGCGCTGGCAGCTCGCCCGCCGGATGGTGGCGGCCTGGCTGCTCACCCTGCCGGCCGCGGCGGGGGTCGGCGCGGTCGCCTACTGGACCGCGAACGGGATCGGCGGGACGACCGGGGTGGCGGTGATCTTCACCGTGCTGGTGCTGGCGTCGGTCGCCTTCTTCGCCGCCTCCCGCTACCCGGCCGTGACGCCGGAGAACGTCAACGCCGCCTGGACCGGTTCGGTGGCCCCGGAGCCCGTCAAGGACGAGGTGAGGTCGTGAACTCCTGGGTCAACCTGGACGCGGTCTGGAAGATCGTCGTGGTGGGCCTGGTCACCGGTGCCGGCCTGCCCGCGCTGTTCGCCCTCGGCCTGCGCCTGCTCAACCCGTCCGGCCCGTCCGGCCCGGCCGACGAGGCGGCGGCCGTCCGGCCCACCGCCGGCCCGGTCGGCTCCACCCTGGCCGGACTCATTTTCGCGCTGGTGCTCGCGGCGATCGGCTGGGGCATCTACGTCATCGTCAACCACCGCTGACCGTCCGCCGCCCCGGCCCGGCCCGGGCGGGCCCCGCCGAATTCCGCTCCGGCAACCGGGTGAAATGGTACGGAGTCGCCTGGCGCGAATGGAAGCCGGGCCCGACGCTGCCAGAATGCAATTTCTCCGAGGGCCACCTGAACGGACGGGGCCACTGGACGGCAGGAGCGGAACATGCGACTCGTTCGACCACGCAATAGTTCGGAAAGCGCACTCGCCCTGGATGCGGCGCGTCTCCCGTGGACGTTGATGTACCACTCGGTGACGTCGGCGACCGAGGATCCCTATCTGATCACCGTCGACCCCGCGCGATTCCGCCGCCAGCTGCGCTGGCTGTCCGCGCGCGGACTGCGCGGGGTGTCGGTGGGCGAGCTGATGCGTTCCCACCGGAACGGAACCGCCGCGGGAAAGGTGGGGCTCAGCTTCGACGACGGATACCGCGACTTCGTGGAGGAGGCCCTGCCCGCACTTGCGGAGTACGACTTCACGGCGACGGTCTACGTGGTGGCCGGCCGGCTCGGCGGGTACAACGACTGGGACGAGCAGGGCCCGCGCAAGCCGCTGATGACGGCGGCCCAGGTCCGCGAGGCCGCCGCCGAGGGGGTGGAGATCGGCTCGCACGGGCTGACGCACCGGCGGCTGGCGGGCCTGGGGGCGCGGGATCTGGCGGCCCAGGTCGCCGACAGCCGCCACGTGCTGGAGGACCTCACGGGCCGGTCGGTCGAGGGGTTCTGCTACCCGTACGGTTCGCTCGACGACGCCGCCGTGGAGGCGGTGGCGCACACCGGGTACGGGTACGGGTGCGCGGTCAGCCCCGGTGTCCACGGCGGGGAGTTCGCGCTTCCCCGATGTTACGTCGGCGACCGGGACGGGCCGCTGCACCTGACCGCGAAGCTGGTGCGCGACCGCTGGCTGCGCTGACGGTCGCTCAGGGGGCGGTGGCGGCCGGCTCCAGGTGCAGCCAGGACTCGTGCCAGAGCAGGGCGCACCGCCGGTCGCAGCCGGTGGCGAGCGGCTCGCCACCGCAGCGCAGGCCGTCGAGGATGAACCAGCGCCCCCCGGTGGGGTGTTGCCACCAGGCGAGGGACCGGTGGCGCAGTTCGAGGGCGCTGTGACGGGTGCCGGTGTGCTGCTCCATCCCCGGCTGGAAGGGGACGCCGTGCAGGCGCCCGTCGGGGTCGAGGGTCGCGCGGATCTCCGCGAGGCCGCGCACGGTCGCCCACAGGGCGACGGGACGGGGGGCGGGGACCGGCGCGGGCGCGGGCTCCAGCCATTCGTCGCGGAACAGCAGGGCGCAGTCCAGCCCGCAGCCCTGGGCGCCGTCGGCGCCGTGGCAGGTGGCGCCGGCCAGCGCGACGGTGCCCGACAGGCGCCGCACCCGGTAGTGGTCGTCGATCATGCGGCGCACGATGCGCTCGACCTGGTAGACGCCGCCGCAGAACGACCACTGGCTGCCGGTGAACCACAGGCCGCGGTGGCGGTCCTTGGCGTCGAGGGTGGCGCGCACCGCGGCCTCGTCCTTCACCCGGACCCAGTCCCCCTCGGCGAACCGGGAGGGCCGGCCGGGCGCCGGAACGTCGGCGCGGCGCTCGCGCAGGCCCTCGCGGGCGATCCTGGCGCGGCGCACGACGCCGAGTGGGGGAAGGTCGCGCAGGGGCAGGTTCTTGTACTGGCACCGGTTCGCGGCGGTTCCGCAGAGCGGCTCCGCGGTATGGGTGAACCGTGATTCCTCAACGGCCATCAGTGAAATCCCATCGGGTCGGAGATATCGGCACAGGCTAGCGCACCCGGTCTTTTACGCGCTGGCTCGTCGGACCCTACCGGCGCCATGTCGAAAGAAATAACACTAGACGCACTAAGAGCCCCATGGGGTGAAACATCGCCGTTCCCGGGGAATTCTGGTCAGGGTCCGTGTTCATGTGCGTGTAATGTTTCCATCGTTGTCGGGGTGGAGTGGCCGAGTGGCTAGGCGGCGGCTTGCAGGGCCGTTCAGATGGGTTCGATTCCTATCTCCACCTTTTACTTCCGAGTTCTTTCGAGACATTTCGATCCGTCTCGAAAGGCGCGCCCGGAACAGGACGAGCGGTGCGGTCACCTGGGGCTCCGGGGCACATCACCCGGCGAAGGGATCGCTCATGACCACCTCCCCCAGCGGCTCGGCCGCCGCGCTGCGCGCCGTCCAGGTCGCGGGGCCGGGTGCGGCCCCCGAGCTGGTCGAGGTCCCCTCGCGGGAGCCCGGCCCGGGAGCCGTGCGGATCACCGTGGAGGCGTGCGGGGTCTGCCACTCCGACCTGCTCATCGCCGGCGGCCTGCTGCCCGGCAGCACCTTCCCGATCACCCCGGGGCACGAGATCGCCGGCCGCGTCGACGCCCTCGGCGAGGGCGTGGAGGGCTGGCGGGTCGGCGACCGGGTCGCGGTCGGCTGGTACGGCGGCAGCTGCGGGCACTGCGACGCGTGCCGGGCGGGCGACGGCCTGCACTGCGCGCGGGTCGAGATCCCGGGCGTCGCCTATCCGGGCGGGTTCGCCGACTCCGTCGTCGTCCCGGCCGTGGCCCTGGCGGCGATCCCGGACGAGCTCACCGCGGTCGAGGCGGCGCCACTGGCCTGCGCGGGGGTGACGGTCTTCAACGCCCTGCGCCGCTCCGCCGCACGGCCCGGGGACACCGTCGCCATCCTGGGGATCGGCGGACTCGGCCACCTGGGCGTCCAGTTCGCCGAGAAGATGGGCTTCCGCACCGTCGCCATCGCCCGCGGCCAGGAGAAGGGGCCGCTCGCGCTCCGGCTCGGCGCCGCCCACTACATCGACAGCACCGCGGGCGATGTCGCCGAGGCCCTGCGGCAGTTGGGGGGCGCGAAGGTGGTCCTGTCCACCGTCACCAACGCGCCCGCCGTGGTGGCGACGATCGACGGGATCACCCGTCGGGGCGAGCTCGTCATGGTCGGACTCCCGGCGGAGCCGCTGGAGCTGAGCGCCCTGCAGCTGATCCAGGGCGACCGGAAGGTCTACGCGCACTCCTCGGGCATCGCGGTCGACACCCAGGACACGCTGCGCTTCGCGGCGCAGACGGGGGTGCGGGCCTGGGTCGAGGAGGTGCCGCTGGAGCGGACCGCGGCGGCGGTGGAGAAGATGGCCGCCAATCGGGCCCGCTTCCGCATGGTCGTCACCACCGGCCGCTGAGCGGCGGCCCTCGGAGTCGGCCCTCGGAGTCGGCCATCGGAGCCGGTCCCTCGGGGCCGGCTCCCGGCGTGTCCGGGCAGGTGGACGGGGGTGAGCGGCCCTCCGGCGGCGCGGCGCGGGCGCGTACCCCTGGACTTACTAGGACGTCCAACTATATGGTCGACGGCAGGTCCGCGGTGTCAGGGAAGCCGGTGTGAGTCCGGCACGGTCCCGCCACTGTGACCGGGGAGTCCGTCCTCGCAGATGACGGCCACTGGCAGCCAGCCGGGAAGGCCTGAGGGCGTGCGGTGATCCGGGAGTCAGGATACCGGCCGCGGGTGGTTCGTGTTTTCCACGAGGATGGAGACGACACACATGACTCCGGGCTGCTTCCGTTCCACCGCGCCCGGCTGTCCCGTGCCGACGACCGCCGGGGCGCCCGCGTCCTGACGTACCGTCACACCGTCGTACGCCCGTGCCGAGGGGCGCACCACCGTGCGCCCGCCGACCGGCGGCGGCCTCCATTCCTCCTCTCCCCACCCCTGTCGAGAGTAGGAACCGATGGTCCGAGAACTGACCCACTTCATCGCCGGCAAGCCCACCGCCGGCACCTCCGGCCGCTTCGGCGACGTGTACGACCCCAACACCGGCCGGGTGCAGGCCCGGGTGCCCCTGGCGAGCCGCGCCGAGGTCGAGGCGGTGATCGCCGACGCTGCGCAGGCCCAGCCCGCGTGGGCCGCCTGGAACCCGCAGCGGCGGGCCCGCGTCCTGCTGCGGTTCCTCCAGCTCGTCGAGCAGGAGAAGGACGAGCTGGCCCGGCTGCTCTCCGCCGAGCACGGAAAGACCGTGGCCGACGCCCACGGCGACATCCAACGCGGCCTGGAAGTCGTGGAGTTCGCCGCCGGCATCCCGCACCTGCTGAAGGGCGAGTTCAGCGACAACGCCGGGACGGGCATCGACGTGTACTCGATGCGCCAGCCGCTCGGCGTGGTCGCGGGCATCACGCCGTTCAACTTCCCGGCGATGATCCCGCTCTGGAAGGCCGCGCCCGCGCTGGCCTGCGGGAACGCCTTCGTGCTCAAGCCCTCGGAGCGCGACCCCTCGGTGCCGCTGCGGCTGGCCGAGCTGTTCCTGGAGGCCGGGCTGCCGCCGGGCGTGCTCAACGTCGTCAACGGTGACAAGGAGGCCGTGGACACCCTGCTGGAGGACCCGCGCGTCCAGGCGCTCGGCTTCGTCGGCTCCACGCCGGTCGCCCAGTACGTGTACGCCACCGCCGCCGCGCACGGGAAGCGGGCGCAGTGCTTCGGCGGGGCCAAGAACCACCTGATCGTGATGCCGGACGCCGACCTCGACCAGGCGGCGGACGCGCTGATCGGCGCCGGGTACGGCTCGGCCGGGGAGCGCTGCATGGCCATCTCGGTGGCCGTCCCGGTGGGGGAGGCGACGGCGGACGCCCTGGTGGCGAAGCTGGTCGAGCGGATCGGCGCGCTCAAGGTCGGGCGCTCGGACGACCCGGCGGCGGACTTCGGCCCGCTGGTCGGCGCCGACGCGCTGGCGCGGGTGCGCGGCTACCTGGACCTCGGGGTCGAGGAGGGCGCCGAACTCGTCGTCGACGGACGGGACTTCCGGCTGGCCGGGCACGAGGACGGCTACTTCCTCGGCGCCTCGCTGTTCGACCGGGTCACGCCCGGCATGCGGATCTACCGGGAGGAGATCTTCGGGCCGGTGCTCACCGTGGTGCGTGCCGCCGACTACGAGGAGGCGCTGCGGCTGCCCAGTGAGCACGAGTTCGGCAACGGGGTGGCCATCTACACCCGGGACGGCGACACCGCCCGGGACTTCGCCCGGCGGGTGAACACCGGCATGGTCGGGGTCAACGTCCCGATCCCGGTGCCGATCGCGTACCACACCTTCGGCGGCTGGAAGCGCTCCGCGTTCGGCGACCTCAACCAGCACGGGCCGGACTCGATCCGCTTCTACACCCGCACCCGCACCGTCACCTCGCGCTGGCCCTCCGGGGCCAAGGAGGGCGCGAGCTTCACCATCCCGACGATGGGCTGAGGCGCGCCGTGCACACCCATCTGACCGACGACCAGCTCGCCATCGTCGCGACCACCCGGGACTTCGCCCGCGAGCACCTCGCCCCGCACGCCGTCGCGTGGGACCAGGCCAAGCACTTCCCGGTCGACGTCCTGCGCAAGGCCGCCGACCTGGGCCTCGGCGGCGTCTACGTGCGGGAGGAGGCGGGCGGCTCGGAGCTCGGCCGCCAGGACGGCGTGCTCGTCTTCGAGGCGCTGGCGACCGGCTGCCCGTCCATCGCCGGCTACCTGTCGATCCACAACATGGTCGCCTGGATGATCGACCGCTACGGCAGCCCCGCCCAGCGCGCCCGGCTGCTGCCCGGGCTCTGCTCGACGGAGCTGCTCGGCAGCTACTGCCTCACCGAGCCGGGCGCGGGCTCGGACGCCGCCGCGCTGGCCACCCGGGCCCGCCGGCACGGGGACCACTGGGTCCTGGACGGCGTCAAGCAGTTCGTCTCGGGCGCCGGCACCTCGCAGGTGTACGTGGTGATGGCCCGCACCGGCGGCCCGGGGGCCCGGGGCGTCTCCGCGTTCCTGGTGGAGCGGGACGACCCCGGCGTCTCCTTCGGAGCGAACGAGAAGAAGATGGGCTGGAACGCCCAGCCGACCCGGCAGGTGCTGCTGGACGGCGTCCGGCTCCCCGCCGACCGCCTGCTCGGCGGGGAGGGCGAGGGCTTCCGGATCGCCATGAACGGGCTGAACGGCGGCCGGCTCGGCATCGCCGCCTGCTCCGTCGGCGGCGCGCAGGACGCCCTGGAGCGGGCCACCCGCCACCTGGCCGACCGGGAGGCGTTCGGGGCCGCGCTGCTGCACGCCCAGGCGCTGCGGTTCCGGCTCGCCGACATGGCCACGGAGCTGGAGGCCGCCCGCTCGCTGCTCTGGCGGGCCGCCGCCGCGCTGGACCGGGGCGACCCCCGGGCGCCGGAGCTGTGCGCGATGGCCAAGCGCCACGCCACCGACACCGGCTTCGAGGTGGCCAACCAGGCGCTCCAACTCCACGGCGGCTACGGCTACCTGGCCGAGTACGGCATCGAGAAGATCGTCCGCGACCTGCGGGTGCACCAGATCCTGGAAGGGACCAACGAGATCATGCGCGTCATCGTCGCCCGCGGCCTGACCGGGGCCGCGTGATGAGTACGGATGAGGTCCTCGTCCAGCGCGAGGGCCGGGCGGGTCTGATCGTCCTCAACCGCCCGGCGGCCCTGAACGCCCTCACCCACGGCATGGTGCGGAGGATCTCCGCCGCACTGGACGCGTGGGAGCGGGACGGCGACGTGGAGACCGTCGTGATCACCGGCGCCGGTGAGCGCGCCTTCTGCGCCGGCGGCGACATCGTGGCCATCCACCGCGCCGCCACCGGCGGCGACCCGGGTGCCGTCGAGGAGTTCTGGCGCGACGAGTACCGCCTCAACGCCCGGATCGCCCGCTACCCGAAGCCCTACGTCGCCGTGATGAACGGCATCGTGATGGGCGGCGGGGTCGGCGTCTCCGCCCACGGCAGCGTCCGGATCGTCACGGAGACCACCCGGGTCGCCCTGCCGGAGGCCGGCATCGGCTTCGTCCCCGACGTCGGCGGCACCTACCTGCTCGCCCTCGCGCCGGGGGAGTCGGGCACCCACCTCGCCCTGACCGCGGGATCCGTCGGCGCCGGGGACGCGCTGCTGTGCGGGCTCGCCGACCACTTCGTGCCCGCCGAGCGGCTGCCCGTACTGCTGGACGACCTGGCCGAACTGCCCGTCCACGACGCCCTGGAACGGAACGTCGGGCCCGCGCCGGCCGGCGTGCTGGACGCGCAGCGCGGATGGATCGACAGCTGCTACGCGGCCGGCAGCGTGGAGGAGATCCTCGACCGGCTGCGGGAGAGCGGCGAACCCGAGGCCAAGAAGGCCGCCGACCGGATCGCCGCCAACTCCCCGACCGCCGTGAAGGCGACGCTCGCGGCCCTGCGCCGGGCCCGGGCACTCGGCCCGCTGGAGGCCGTCCTCGACCAGGAGTACCGCACCTCCTGCGCGGCGCTCGCCACGCCGGACCTCGCCGAGGGCATCCGGGCCCAGGTGATCGACAAGGACCGCACCCCGCGGTGGAGCCCGGCGACCCTGAGCGCCGTCGAACCCGCCGCCGTGGACCGCTACTTCGCCCCGCTCGGCGAGCGTGAACTCGGCCTCGCCGCCACCACACCCCTGGAGCGCTGGTGACCCACACGATCGGATTCATCGGACTCGGCAACATGGGCGGCCCGATGGCCGCCAACCTCGTCAAGGCCGGACACCGGGTGACCGGCTACGACCTGGCCCCGGACGCCCGGGAGCGCGCCGCCGGGAACGGCGTCGCCGTGGCCGCCTCGGCGGCGGAGGCGGTGGCGGCGGCCGGGACGGTCGTCACCATGCTCCCGGCCGGACGCCATGTCCTGGACACCTACGGTGAGTTGACGGCAGCGGCGCCGAGCGGCGCGCTGTTCGTGGACTGCTCCACCATCGCGGTCGGGGACGCCCGGGTGGCCGCCGACCTCGCCCGGGTCGCCGGGCACCGGGCCGTCGACGCACCGGTCTCCGGCGGCGTGGCCGGCGCCGAGGCGGCCGGCCTGACCTTCATGGTCGGCGCGGACGCCGCCGACTTCGCCGACGCCGAGCCGCTGCTGGCGGCGATGGGCCGGCGGGTCGTCCACTGCGGAGGGTCCGGCGCCGGCCAGGCGGCGAAGATCTGCAACAACATGATCCTCGGCGTCTCCATGATCGCGGTCAGCGAGGCCTTCGTCCTCGGGGAGAGCCTCGGGCTCAGCCACCAGGCCCTGTTCGACGTGGCCTCCACCGCCTCCGGTCAGTGCTGGGCGCTCACCGCCAACTGTCCCGTCCCCGGCCCCGTCCCGGCCAGCCCCGCCAACCGCGACTACGCGGCCGGATTCGCGGCCACCCTGATGGCCAAGGACCTCGGACTGGCCGCCGACGCCGCCACCGCCTCCGCCGTCCCGGCCGAACTGGGCCGACGGGCCGCCGAGTTGTACGCCGCCTTCGCCCAGGACGAGGGCGCCGGGCTGGACTTCTCCGCCATCATCACCACCCTCCGGGAGGGCGCCGCATGACGTACGGGACGATCCTGGTCGAGCGCAAGGGCCGGGTGGGGCTGATCACACTCGACCGGCCCAAGGCGCTCAACGCGCTCAACACCCGGCTGATGAACGAAGTCGTCGCGGCGGCAACGGAGTTCGACCGGGACCAGGAGATCGGCTGCCTGGTGGTCACCGGCTCGGAGAAGGCCTTCGCGGCCGGCGCCGACATCAAGGAGATGCAGTCGCTCGACTTCGTCGACGCCTACCTCGGCGACTGGTTCGCCGCCTGGGACCGCTTCGGCGCCCTGCGCAAGCCCGTCGTCGCGGCCGTCGCGGGCTACGCGCTGGGCGGCGGCTGCGAGTTGGCCATGCTGTGCGACGTCCTGCTGGCGGCGGACACCGCGAAGTTCGGGCAGCCGGAGATCAAGCTCGGCGTGATCCCGGGCATCGGCGGCTCGCAGCGGCTGACCCGGGCGGTGGGCAAGGCGAAGGCCATGGAGCTGTGCCTGACCGGTCGGATGATGGGCGCCGAGGAGGCCGAGCGGGCCGGACTGGTCTCCCGGATCGTCCCCGCCGACCAGCTGCTGTCCGAGGCGCTGGCCACCGCCGAGACGATCGCGGCGATGTCCGCCCCGGCCGCGATCAT
>NZ_JBHUAL010000131.1:0-27613 GCF_042789775.1 Kitasatospora sp. NPDC056800
CAGGAGTCGCTGGACTTGGAGAAGACCTGGCCGGTGCTGTAGTCGGAACACGACAGGCCGGGCCGGTTCGGGTCGCGCAGCGAGTAGGAGCCGCCCGAGCTCGTGGTGCTGATGGTGACCGGGGCGGGGCCGTTCCACTTGCTGTTGATGGTGCCCGCACGGACGTCGTCGTAGCTGTCGAGCACCTCGCCGGTGGCCGCGTCCACGAAGACGTGCAGCGTGCTGGGCGCCGACGCGGTGCGGCCCTTGAGAACGGTCTCCCAGGCGAGCCGGCCGGTGCCGTCCTTGACCCGGACGACCAGGCGGGGGGAGTCCACCGAGTCCACGGTGGCCAGTTTCGTCCGGGCGGTCTTCTCCGCGTCCGCCGCGCTGACCTGCGGGGTGGTCGAGCCGCCGACCGGTCCGGTGGCGGCGGACTGCAGGGCGCGGACCTTGCCCTGGGAGTCGGCGAGGACGACCGCGTCGCCGCCGACCACCGGCAGGCCGTGGTAGCTGCGCTCGTACGAGACGGAGTAGAGGCCGCCGAGCCAGGGGGTGACGGTCTTGCGCTCGTAGGTCTCGCCCGGGCCCTTGGCCAGCGCGTCCAGCCCGGCGTTCGCGGCCGCGTCGGCGGCGTTGACGGCGGCGGCCAGGGCGCTCGGCGGCGCCGAGGAGGGAGAGGGGGTGGGCGCGGCGGTGGCCGGGCCCGCGGCGGCGGCGATCATGCCGGCCAGCACGGTCAGGGTGGTCGCCGTGGTCAGCAACCTGCCTGCGGTGACTCTGCGTTGCATCGAGGCTCCTCGCATGTGGGGGTCCTCGACCGCGGACGGCTAGGGGCTGGTGGCACACCGCGGGGCCGTATCAGGGGGACGGCCGTGCGGGCCGTCCGCGCTCGGGTGCCCGAACCCTCACACGGCGTCATGCCCAGGTCAATGCCCGGTGCGCGCGGGGCAAGGGGTTGGCAAATTCCGTCAAGCCCGTCGGTCCGGCTTTGCGTCAAGCTGGGCTTTTCTTCAAGTGGTTGAGACCACCTCATGTACGAGGCGGGTGGCCATCGAGTACCGTCCTCCTGATCCGAGTCGTCGGAATCACTGGAATCGTCGACAGGCCCGGCGGCCGGCCGGGGACGACGCGCCCGGGGAGGCAGCCGTGCAGCGGAACCGTGTGGCCCCTGCGGCGGCGGTGCCGGCACCGCCGACCGGCCGGGGGCAGGACGCCTGGCGGGAGTTCGGCGCCCGGCTGCGGCACTGGCGGCGCCGGGCGGGCCTCACCCAGGCGCAGCTCGGCGCCGGGATCGGCTACGACCACACCGCGGTCAGCAAGATCGAGCACGGCGCCCGCCGGGTCACCCCCAGGGTCGCCGACCGGATCGACGACCTCCTCGGCGCCGCAGGGGAGTTGAGCGCCGCCTGTCAGCGCGCCGAGAACGCCGAACTGTGCGACCCGGACGCCATCTCGCCCGCCCTGCTCCGGCCCCCGCTGCCGGGCGGCGCGCCGGCCGGCCCGCCCGCCCCGACCCCGGCGCCCGCTCCACCGCGACTGCCGGACTACGGGCTGCTCTGTCCGCTGCACGGCGCCGAGGGCTGCGCCGTCCCCGAGCCCGGGGAACTCGCGGCCCTGCACGCCGAGTTCTGCTCCGCCGAGGCGCTCGCCGACCCGGCCGCCGCCCGCCCGCTGGACGCCGTCACCGCACACGCCCTGACCGGCCTGCTCGCCGCCCGCCTGCGCTCCGGCGAGACCGGCGACCGCCCGGTCCTGGTCGCGGCCGTCGAGCGCACCCTGCGCGCGGTGCTCGCGAGGCTCGCCACCGCCCCCGCCGGGCAGCGCGGCCCGCTGGTCCGGCTGGCAGCCGAGCACGCCCACGCGGCCGGCGCGCTGCGGATGCAGGACGGCCGCAACGCCACCGCGATGGCCTGCTACGACCGCGCCCTCACCTGGGCCGGGCTGGCCGCGGACCGGGCCACCCAGGTCGGCACGCTCAGCGACATGAGCATCCTGGCCCGGCTGGACGGCGACCCGGTCGCCGCCCTCGGCTACGCCCGCGAGATCGAACGGGCCGCCCCGGACCGGCACTGGGCCGGTGCGATGGGCCGGATCAGCCGGGCCCGGGCGCACGCGCTCACCGGCGACGTGCGGGCGACCGTCCGGCAGATCGACCTGGCCCGGTCGCACCTGGACCACATCGGCGCGGAGGACGAGGTCGACGTGCCCTGGCTCTCCATCGCCTCGATGCGGATGCGGGTCGAGTCCGCCGCGGCCGCCGCGCTGCGCGACCTCGCCGCCGCCACCGACGACCCCCGGCTGGCCCGCCGGGCGCTGGACGCCACCGAGACCGCCCTCGGCCTGCTCGGCCCGGACCAACTGCCCTCCAGCCGTCTGCTCTTCATCGTCCGCGCGGCCGACTGCCACGTCTGCGCGCACGACCCGGCCACGGCCGTCGACCTGCTCGGCCCCGCCCTGGAGGCGACCGGCGCGACCGCGCTGCCCGCGCTGGTCGAGTACGAGCTGCGCGGTCTGCGCGACCGTCTCGCGGCGCACGCGCCCCGTGCCGCACACCGATGGGCGGAGCCGGCCCGCTCCTGACCCGGGGGCGCTCCTGGAGTCGCGGCGCCGGCCGTGGGATATGGCCGGATCGGTAGCCGCGCGCGGCGGCGCAGAAGGGGCGCACATCAGCGCTCGAAGATCTGCACGACTGTTGTCGCACACCGTCAAGTCCCGCTTCTTCTCGACAATGCGCCCCCTTCGCGCCGCACAGACGTCAACTTCGTGCGCGTATAGTCCGCCGATCGGGTCATTCATGGAGTTAACACGTCGAATGACTGTCACGGCGCGCGTCGCCCGCTAGAGTCTCTGACGTTTCCAGTCGTTAGTCCGCGAAGAACGGGGGGCGCGTGCTGTCAGCCATTGCCCGCCGGCTCGCCCATCCGCTGCTGCTCCTGGGTGTGCTGTGCACGGCCGTCGCGACCCTGCACTTCCGCTGGGGGCCGGACCGGGTCTCCCCGCTCTTCCTGATCGCCGTCCTCGTCTACCTGGCGGTCCTGGAGCGGGTGATCCCGTACCGGACCGACTGGCATCCGAGCCGACGTGAACTCGGCTGGTACAGCGTCTACTTCGCGCTGAGCATGGTCGGCGGCGCACTGGCCCAGGGGCTGGTGGCGACGCTGGTGCAGGTGCTCGGCCCGGCCCACCCGGCGCTGCCGTTCGCGGTGGAGATCCCACTCGCGCTGCTGGTCGGCTCGCTCGGCGACTACCTCGTGCACCGCTGGTCCCACCGCAACAGGTGGCTCTGGCGGCTGCACGGGGTGCACCACGTCCCGGACAAGGTGAACGTCGCGAACAACGGCGTGAATCATTTCCTGGACGTGTTCGTCGCGCAGTCCGTGGTGCAACTGTCGCTGGCGCTGATCGGATTCTCGGCGGATTCAGTGTTCGTGGTCGGAATATTCGTCCTGGCTCAGGGGTATTTCGTCCACGCCAACATCGAAGTCCGCATCGGTCCGCTCGGCCACGTCCTGGCCGGCCCGGAACTCCACCGCCTGCACCACAGCACCGACCTCGCCGAAGCCGGCCACTACGCCTCCGACCTCTCGCTCTGGGACCACGTGTTCGGGAGCTTCACCTGGCGGCCCGGCCGAGTGCCGAAGGCCGTCGGCCTCACCGACCCGGCCGCGTTCCCCGCCACCGGCGAACTCGGCGCCACCCTGCTGCACCCCTGGCGCCGGGCGAAGACCACCGAGCAGTCCGTCTGACACCCGGCCCGAGCGGCCGCTCCCACCTGCCCGTGTCCCCGGCGCCACGCCATCACCACCCCGGATTGGATCATGACCTCCTCGCCCTTCGCCGTGCCCCGCGAACGCATCGCGATCACCGGTATCGGCTGCCGCCTGCCGGGACACGCCAACGACCACCGGTCCTACTGGCGCAACCTGATCGAGGGCCGGGACTGTCTCACCGAGACGCCCGCCGACCGCTACGACACCGGCACCCTGGGCAGCAGGGACCGGGCCAAGCCGGGGCGGCTGATCGGCGGCCGGGGCGGCTACATCGACGGCTTCGACACCTTCGACCCGGACTTCTTCGGGATCAGCCCGCGCGAGGCCGAACACATGGACCCGCAGCAGCGCAAGCTCCTGGAGGTCAGCTGGGAGGCCCTGGAGGACGGCGGCCTGCGCCCCGGCGAGCTGGCCGGCCGGGAGGTCGGCGTCTACATGGGCGCCTTCACCCTCGACTGGAAGATCCTCCAGTTCGCCGACCTCGACTTCGCCACCATCGCGGCGCACACCGCCACCGGCACCATGATGACGATGGTGTCCAACCGGATCTCGCACTGCTTCGACTTCCGCGGGCCGAGCGTCTCGATCGACACCGCGTGCAGCTCCTCGCTGGTCGCGGTCCACCTCGCCTGCCAGAGCCTGCTCCGCGGCGAGACCGAACTCGCCCTGGCCGGCGGCGCGTTGCTGCACATGGCGCCGCAGTACACGATCGCCGAGACCAAGGGCGGCTTCCTCTCCGCGGACGGCCGCTCGCGCGCCTTCGACGCCTCCGCGGACGGCTACGTCCGGGCCGAGGGCGTCGGCGTGGTCGTGCTCAAGCGGCTCTCCGACGCGCTGCGCGACGGGGACCCGGTGCACGCCGTCATCCTCGGCACCGGCGTCAACCAGGACGGCCGCACCAACGGCATCACCGTCCCCAGCGCGGACGCCCAGGTCACCCTGATCGAGCGGGTCTGCGCCGAGGCCGGGGTGCTGCCCGGCAGCCTCCAGTACGTCGAGGCGCACGGCACCTCCACCCCGGTCGGCGACCCGATCGAGGCCGCCGCCCTCGGCCGGGTGCTCGGCGTCGGCCGTCGCGCCGGGGACCGCTGCTACGTCGGCTCGGTCAAGACCAACATCGGGCACACCGAGGCGGCGGCCGGCGTCGCCGGGCTGATCAAGACCGCGCTCGCGATCAAGCACCGCCGCATCCCGCCGCACCTCAACCTGGAGCGGCCCAACCCCGGCATCGACCTCGACGCGCTGCCGTTCGAGATCCCGACCGCCCCGGTGGACTGGCCCGAGCACCGGGGCCCGGCCCGGGCCGGCGTCAACTCCTTCGGCTTCGGCGGCACCAACGCCCACGTCCTGCTGGAGGAGCCGCCGCGGCCCGGGCCCGCCGCACCGGTGGCCGAGCCGGCCCGCACGGTGCTGCCGCTGAGCACCAAGGACGCCGCCGGACTGCCCGAACTGGCCGCCGCCGTACGGCAGGAGCTCGCCGGCGGGTCGTCCCTCGCCGACCTCGGCCACACCCTGGCGCACCGCCGCCAGCACCTGCCCGAGCGGCTCGGCGTGGTCTACTCCACCCGGGAGGACCTGGACGAGGCGCTGGCCGCGTACGAGCGCGGCGAGGAGCACCCGCGGGTGGTCCAGGGCCACGCCCGGGAACGCCGGCAGCGCCGGCTGGCCTGGGTGTTCACCGGCATGGGCCCGCAGTGGTGGGGCATGGGCCGGGGGCTGTACGAGCACGAGCCGGTCTACCGGGAGGCCGTGCGGGCCGTCGACCGGGAGATCCGCGCGCAGGCCGGCTGGTCGCTGCTGACCGAGCTGGACCGCGACGAGGCGGACTCCCGGATGGCCGAGACCTGGCTGGCCCAGCCCGCCAACTTCGCCGTCCAGGTGGGGCTTTCGGCGCTCTGGCGGAGCCACGGCCTGCGCCCCGACGCGGTGGTCGGCCACAGCACCGGCGAGGTCGCCGCCTTCCACGAGGCCGGGGTCTACGACCTGGCCGACGCCGTCCGGGTGGTGCTCGCCCGCAGCCGGCTCCAGCAGCGTCTGGCCGGCACCGGCACCATGCTCGCGGTCGGCCTGCCGGAGGCCGAGGCGGAGCGCCGGATCCGCCCGTACCGCTCCCAGATCTCGCTCGGCGCGGTCAACAGCCCCTCCGCGGTGACCCTGGCCGGGGACGCCGAGGCCCTCGGCGAACTGGCCGAGGAGCTGCGCCGGCAGGGCGTCTTCGCCCGCCTGCTGGACGTCGAAGTCCCGTACCACAGCGTGCGGATGGACCCGATCCGCGGCGAGCTGGTGGCCGCGCTCGCCGCCATCAAGCCCCAGGCGGCCCGGCTGCCGCTCTACCTCACCGCCCGCGAGGGGCTCGCCCGCGGGCCGGAGCTGGACGGCGAGTACTGGTGGCAGAACGTCCGCAACCCGGTGCGCTTCCGGGCCGCCGTCGAGCGGATGGCCGAGGACGGGCACGGGCTGTTCCTAGAGCTCGGCCCGCACCCGGTGCTCGGCCACGCGATCCGCGAGTGCGCGGAGCAGGCGCACACCCTGCCGTCGATCCGCCGGCAGCAGGACGAGCCCGAGCGCCTCGCCCGCAGCCTCGCCGAACTGCACACCCTCGGCGTCGAGTTGAGCTGGGACGCGCTGCACCCGGCCGGCCGCCCGGTGCCGCTGCCGGCCTACCCGTGGCGGCGCGACCGGTACTGGGTGGAGCCCAAGCCGGTCGAGCAGGTCCGGCTCGGGCGGCTGGACCACTCGCTGCTCGGCCGCCGCACCGCGAGCGCCCAGCCCGGCTGGACCGGCACCCTCGACCCCGAGCGGCTGCCCTACCTGACCGACCACCGGATCGAGGGCCAGGTGGTCTTCCCGGCCGCCGGGTACCTGGAGATGGCCGCCCAGGCCGTCCGCACCCTGACCGGCGGCACCGAGGTGACGCTGGCCGAGATCGAGCTGAACCGGGCGCTGTTCCTCTCCGAGACCGAGCCCGTCCCCGTCCAGCTCGGCTACGCGCCGGAGGACGCCCGCTTCACCATCGCCTCCACCCCGGCCGGCGGCGAGCCGACCGTGCACGCGGGCGGCCGGGTCCGCACCGGCCAGCGCCGCTCCTACGGCCCCGCACCGGACCTGGACGCCCTGCGCGCCCGGGGCCGGCACCTGGACGGCCCGGACTGCTACCGGCGGCTGGCCGAACGCGGCTACGACTACGGCCCCGCCTTCCAGGCCATCGCCGAGGTGTGGGCGGGCCCCGGGGAGGCGCTGGCCCGGATCCGGCCGACCACCCAGCTCGGCCCGGACGCGGCCGACCACCACCTCCACCCGGTGCTGCTGGACGGCTGCTTCCAGACCCTGCTCACCACCCGGCTGGCGGTGCCCGAGGGCGGCAGCGTCCGGCTCCCCGTCTCGATCGCCGAGGTCCGGCTCGACGCGATCGGCGACCGCCCGCTCTGGGTGCACGCCACCGTGACCCGGGACAGCGGCGAGGAGCTCGTCGGCGACCTCGCGCTCTACACCGAGGACGGCACCCCGGTCGGCCGGGTCACCGGCTTCCGGGTCGCCGACGTCGCCCAGGCCCCGGCCTCCGTCGGGCTGTCCACCATCGACGGCTGGCTCACCGAGGTCGACTGGGTGGCCGCCGCCGAGGCGCCCCTCGACGAGACCCCCGGCGACCTGCTGCTCTTCGCCGACGAGGGCGGCCTCGGCGACCGCCTGGCGGCCCTGGCCGCCGGGCGCGGCGCCCGCTGCCACCTGGTCCGGCCCGGAGACGAGTACCGGCACGGCGAGGGGCACTCGACCGTCCGGCCCGACTCCGCCGAGGACGTCCGGCGGCTGCTCGCCGACCTCGACCCAGCCTTCGGTACCGTCGTCCACCTCTGGAACCTCGACCAGCCCGCCCTGGCCGCCACCACCGCCGACCGGCTCGGCCCGCTCGCGACCCTCGGCGCCTACTCCCTGATCACCCTCGCCCAGGCCCTGCCCGCCGCCCGCCCGGACGGCCGGCTGCACATCGTCACCCGGGGCACCCAGCCCGCCGCCCCCGGCGACCGGGTCGAACCGCTCGGCGCCCCCGCCTGGGGCATCGGCCGGGTGCTGTGGCAGCAGGAGCTGGTCGCCCAGCGCGGCACCCTGATCGACCTCGACCCGGCCGTCGACGCCGCCGAGCAGGCCGAGGCGCTGCTCGCCGAACTCGCGGCCCGGGACGAGCAGGAGATCGCCCTGCGGGCCGGCGTCCGGCTCACCAGCCGGCTGCGGCAGGCCGAGGGCCTCACCCGCCCGCTGCCGCCGGTCCTCCGCCCCGACGGCAGCTACCTGGTCACCGGCGCCTTCGGCGCGCTCGGCCGACTGCTCTGCCGCACCCTCGTACGGCGCGGCGCCCGACGGCTGATCCTGGTCGGCCGCACCGCCCTGCCGGAGCGCTCGGAGTGGGCGTACACCGACCCGGACACCCCCGTCGGCGAGCGGATCGCCTTCCTGCGCGAACTCCAGGCGCTCGGCGCCGAACCGCTGCTCGCCCCGGTCGACGTCACCGACGAGGCCGCCCTCGCGGGCTGGCTCGCCGACTACCGGCAGCGCCAACTCCCGCCGATCCGGGGCGTGTTCCACCTCGCCGGGCAGGTCAAGGACACCCTGCTGGCCCAGATGGACCGTCCGGCCTTCGACGCCGGCTACGGCCCCAAGGTGGTCGGCGGCCACCTGCTGCACCGGCTGCTGGGCGACGAACCGCTCGACCACTTCGTGCTGTTCGCCTCCGTCGCCTCGCTGCTCACCACCGCCGGACAGACCAACTACGCGGCCGGCAACGCCTTCCTGGACGCCCTGGCCCACCACCGCAGGGCCGAGGGGCTGCCCGGGCTCAGCCTGGACTGGGGCCCGTGGGCCACCGGCATGATCGAGGAGCTGGGCCTGGTCGCCCACTACCGCGACGCCCGCGGCATGAGCTCGCTGCCGCCGGACGCCGGAACGGCCGTCCTGGAGCGCGTCCTCGGCCAGGACCGCGCCCAGCTGCTGGTCGCCACCGTGGTCGACTGGCCGACCTTCCTCGCCTGGTACCCGGCGCCGCCGCCGCTGGTCGCCGACCTCGCGGCGAGCGCCGCCGAGCAGGCCCCGACCGAGACCGGCGGCTTCCTGGACGCCTACCGCGCGGCCGACCCGCAGGCCCGTCGGGAGCTGGTGGCAGAGCGGCTGACCGCCGCCGCCGCGGCCGTGCTGCGGATCGCCGTCGAACGGATCGACGCCGACACCAGACTCGGCGCGCACGGCCTGGACTCGCTGCTCGCCATGGAGCTGCGCGCCCGGGTGCACGGCGAACTGGGCGTCGCCCTGCCGGTGGTGGCCCTGCTCAGCAACGGCAGCCTCGGCGACCTGGTCGACCTGCTCACCGAGGGCCTGGCCGAGCGGCTCGCCGCCGCCGGCGGCCCGGCCGAGGCCGAGGTGGAGCTGTACGCCGACGAGTCCCGCTTCCCGCTCACCCACAACCAGCAGGCGCTCTGGTTCCTGCGCCTGCTGCACCCGGACGGCTTCGCGTACAACATCGGCGGCGCCGTGGAGGTCCGCGCGGAGCTCGACCCGGAGCTGATGTTCGGGGCCTTCCGGTTCCTGGTCGCCCGGCACCCCGAGCTGCGCGCCGCCTTCACCGCCGAGGAGGGCCGCCCGGTCCAGCGCATCCGGGAGGAGGTCGAGGCCGACACCGGGCTGTTCGACGTCGAGGGCCGGCCGTGGGAGGAGATCCACGACCTGATCGTCCGCGAGTACCGGCGGCCGTACGACCTCGCCGAGGACCCGCTGGTCCGGCTGCGGCTGTTCCGGCGCGGGCCGGACCGCTGGGTGCTGATGAAGGCCGTCCACCACATCGTCTCGGACGCGATCTCCACCTTCACCTTCATCGAGGAGCTGTTCGAGGTCTACGAGGCGCTGCGCCAGGGCCGCACCCCGGAGCTGCCCCCGGTGCCCGCCCGCTACCTGGACTTCCTCAACCGCCAGAACCGCTTCCTGGCCGGGCCCGAGGCCCGGCGGATGCTCGACTACTGGCGCGGCCACCTGCCGGCCGAGATGCCGGTGCTGGCGCTGCCCACCGACAAGCCGCGCCCGGCCGTGCAGACCCACAACGGCGCCTCCGAGTTCTTCCAGCTGGACGCCGAACTCACCGCCAGGGTGCACGAGTTGGCCCGCACCAACGGCGCCACCCCGTTCATGGTGCTGATCGGCGCCTACTACCTGCTGCTGCACCGCTGGTCCGGGCAGCCGGACATCGTGGTCGGCAGCCCGGTCACCGGCCGCACCCAGGAGGAGTTCGCCTCGGTCTACGGCTACTTCGTCAACCCGCTGCCGCTGCACGTGAGCCTGGCCGGCGAGCCGACCGTGGCCGACCTGCTGGCCCGGGTGCGGGAGAGCGTGCTCGGCGGGCTGGACAACCAGGAGTACCCCTTCCCGCTGCTGGTCGAGCAGTTGGGGCTCCAGCACGACCCGAGCCGCTCCGCGGTGTTCCAGGCGATGTTCATCCTGCTCACCCACAAGGTCGCCGTGGAGCGCTTCGGCTACCGCCTGGAGTACATCGAACTTCCGGAGGAGGAAGGACAGTTCGACCTCACGCTGTCCGCCTACGAGGACCGCGCGGACGGCTGCTTCCACTGCGTCTTCAAGTACAACTCCGACCTCTTCGAGCCCGCCACCGTCCAGCGGCTGGCCGCGCACTACCGCAACCTGCTGGACGCCATGACCCGCGCCGCCGAGGGCGAGCCGGTCGGGCGGCTGCGGATGCTGGGCGAGGCCGAACGGCGGGAGATCCTCACCGGCTTCAGCGGCGCCGAGCGCCGGATCGAGCACGACACCCCGGTGCCGGAGCTGATCGCCAAGGCCGCCGCCGAGCGGCCGGAGGCGGTCGCGGTGGTCGCGCCCGGCCGGGACGGCGTCCGCCGGCTGACCTACGGCGAACTGGACCGGCAGTCCCAGCGCACCGCCGTACGGCTGCGCGAACTCGGCGTCGGCGAGGGCTCGGTGGTCGCGGTCTGCCTGGACAAGTCGCCCGAGCTGATCAGCACCCTGTTGGCGATCTGGCGGGCCGGCGCCGCCTACCTGCCGCTCGACCCCGGGCACCCGGCCGACCGGCTCGCCCACCAGGTCACGGATGCCGGAGCGGCGCTGGTGGTGGTCGACCAGCGGCGCCCGCTCCCGGCCGACCTGCCCGCCACACCGGTCACCCTGGAGGAGCTGGACCGGCCCGTGCTGGGGGGCGCCGTACCGCTGCCCGCCGCCGACCCGGACCGGGCCGCCTACCTGATCCACACCTCGGGCTCCACCGGCCGTCCGAAGGGGGTCCGGGTCGACCACCGCAACCTGGCCGCCGTCACCGCCGGCTGGCGCGCCGAGTACCGGCTGGACACCGAGGTCCGGGTGCACCTCCAGATGGCCGGCACCGCCTTCGACGTCTTCTCCGGCGACCTCGCCCGGGCGCTCAGCACCGGCGGCACCCTCGTCCTGGTCGACCGCGAGCTGCTCTTCGACACCGCCCGGCTGTACCGGGTGATGCGCGAGGAGGCCGTGGACGGCGGCGAGTTCGTGCCGGCCGTGGCCCGCGCGCTGCTGGCCCACTGCGAGCGCGAGGGCCTGCCGCTGGACTTCCTGCGGCTGCTGATCGTCGGTTCCGACTCCTGGAAGGCCGCCGAGCACCAGCGGGTGCGCGCCCTGTGCGGCCCGCGGACCCGGCTGGTCAACTCCTACGGGCTGACCGAGGCCAGCGTCGACAGCACCTACTACGAGGGCGCCACCGACCGGCTGGAACCCGGCCGGATGGTGCCGATCGGCCGCCCGTTCCCGAACAGCGCCGTGTACGTCCTGGACCCGTACGGGGAGCCCGTCCCGGTGGGCGTGCCCGGCGAACTGTGGATCGGCGGCGCGGGCGTCGCGGCCGGCTACCCCAACGACCCGGAGCAGACCGCCCGGCGCTTCGTCACCCTGGACCTCGACGGCACGCCCGCGCGGCTCTACCGCACCGGCGACCTCGGCCACTGGGACGCCGCGGGCACGGTGCACCTGCTCGGCCGGATCGACAACCAGGTCAAGGTCCGCGGCCACCGGATCGAGCTGGGCGAGATCGAGGCCCACCTCACCGCCCGCCCGGAACTCGCCCAGGCCTGCGTGGCCGTCCGCCAGGACGCCCGGGGAGAGGCCGTCCTCGCCGCCTACGTGGTGCCCGCCGAGGGCACCGTGCTGGACCGCCGCGAACTGCGCCGCCACCTGGCCGAGCACCTGCCCACCGTGATGATCCCCTCCTACCTCACCGAACTGCCCGCCCTGCCGCTCACCCCGAACGGCAAGGTCGACCTCGCGGCCCTGCCCGAGCCCAAGGCCGACACCGCCGGGGCCCAGCACGAACCGCCCGTCACGCTCTACGAGACCAGCGTCGCCGAGCACTGGCGGAACCTGCTCGGCCTGGACGAAGTCGGCCTCCAGCACGACTTCTTCGAACTCGGCGGCAGCTCGATCCGGCTCATCGAGCTGATCCACCACCTCCAGAGCGAGTTCAACATCAGCATCCCGGTCGGCCTGCTGTTCAAGGTCACCACCCTGCACGGCATGGCCCGCACCGTCGAGCAGATCATCACCGGCGAGGTGGCCGGCGGCGAGCCCTACCTCTGGTTCAACGCCGGGGCGCCCGAGGAGCACACGGTCTTCTGCTTCCCGCCGGCCGGCGGCCACGGGCTGGTCTACCGGCAGCTCGCCGCACACCTGCCGGAACACCGGATCGCCTCCTTCAACTACCTGACCGGCGACGACAAGACCGCCCGCTACGCGGACCTGGTCGAGGAGCTGCACGCCGCCGGGCCGTACGTCCTGCTCGGCTACTCGCTCGGCGGCAACCTCGCCTTCGAGGTGGCCAAGGAGCTGGAGCGGCGCGGACGCACGGTGGCCTCGGTGCTGATGGTGGACGCCTACCGGGTCACCGAGGCCTTCGACCTCGGCGAGGAGCACCTGGCCGTCTTCGAACGCGAACTCCACGAGCACCTGCACCGCCACACCGGCTCGCGGATCGTCGCCCAGGAGACCCTCGAACAGGCCAGGGACTACCTGGAGTTCAGCAGCCGGACGCCCAACACCGGAACGGTCAGGGCCCAGTTGGACGTGGTTTGCGAGCGCGAGCGGCTCTCCGTGCACGTGGGCGGCGAACCGGGCTCCTGGCACGGCGCCTCCACCACGGGCACCGCGGTGTACGTCGGGCACGGCGCCCACGCCGAGATGCTCGACGGGGACTTCGCCGCCCGCAACGCCGAACTGGCGGGCGCCATCCTGGCCGGGGGCACCGCCGATGGCCGGGGCTGACCGCGGGCCGGACTGGTCCGGCAGGGAGCGGGCCACCGGCGGCCCGCCCCGGGTGATCGTGATCGGGGCCGGCCTGGCCGGCCTCGCCACCGGCTGCTACGCGCAGATGAGCGGCCTGGAGACCCGGATCTTCGAGAAGCACGTGCTGCCCGGCGGCTGCTGCACCGCGTGGTCCCGGCACGGCTACCTGTTCGACTACTGCATCGACTGGCTGATCGGCACCGCCGAGGGCACCGGCGCGCACCAGGTCTGGAGCGAACTCGGCGCCCTGGACGGCAAGTCGGTGACCCGCTTCGACACCTTCAACCGGGTGGTCGACGAACACGGCCGGGCCGTCACCTTCTACGGCGACCCGGACCGGCTCGAGGCCCACCTGCTGGCCCTCGCGCCCGGCGACGCCAAGCCGATCCGGGCCTTCTGTCGCGACCTGCGCCGCTACGCCGCGATGGAGCTGCCCTGGGAGCTCACCCCGCCGCCGCTGCGCACCACGGCGGAACGGCTGCGCACCCTGCGCGCCGTCCTGCCCGCGTTCCGGCTGTTCTGGCGCACCGCGACCACCCCGATGAGCGGCTTCGCCGAGCGCTTCCAGGACCCGCTGCTGCGGCGGGCCTTCCCCAACATGTTCCTCCAGGAGCCCGAGGGCTTCCCGCTGCTGCCGTACCTCTACACCCTGGCGGCCGCCCACAACGGCAACGCGGGCTTCCCGCAGGGCGGTTCGCTCGGGCTGGCGCGCTCGGTCGAGGAGCGCTACACCTCGCTCGGCGGGGTGATCGGCTACCGCTGCCGGGTCGAGCGGGTCCTGATCGAGGACGGGCGCGCGATCGGGGTGGAACTCAAGGACGGCACCCGGCACTTCGCCGACCACGTGGTGGCCGCCTGCGACGGCCCGACGGTGCTCGAGCGGTTGCTGGAGGGCCGCTACTCCAGCCCCGCCACCGAGAAGCTGTACGGCGAACTGCTCGACAAGCCGGGCAACCTGTACCCGGCCGTGGTCTCCGCCTTCGTCGGCATCGACGGACCGCTGCCCGCGGGCGAGCCGCACAGCACCACCTACCTGCTGTCGCCCGAGGACGGCGAGCGGCTGCCCGGCTCGCTCCAGCGCAGCCTGGTGGTGCAGCTGCGGTCCTCCTACGCGGACGGCTTCGCGCCGCCCGGCAAGTCGGTGCTGCACTGCACCTACTTCAGCGACTACCGCTCCTGGAAGGACCTGCGGACCGGCGACCGCCGGGCCTACCGGGCGCGCAAGCAGGAAGTCGCCTCGTTCGTCCGGGAGTTCCTGGAGCGGACGTACCCCGGGCTCGGCGGGCGGATCGAACTCGTGGACGTCGCCTCGCCGGTGACCACCGAGCGGTTCACCGGCAACACCTACGGCAGCATCCTCGCCTGGCAGGCCTTCTCCGAGGCCGAGGACGCCGCCAACCGGCTGGTCAACAAGGACCGGATGCGGCTGCCCGGGCTGAGCGGCTTCTCCATGGCGGGCCAGTGGACGGCGCTCGGCGGGCTGATCCGGGCCGCCACCAGCGGACGGTTCGCCGCACAGTACCTCTGCCGGGAGCTCGGCCGGCCGTTCCGGGCCTGGCCCAGCGACAACCGGGAACCCTGGCACGCGGGCAAGTGGGGCCGCCTGCCGCAACTCGACCGCGCCACCGTGGGAGCGCCGGACGTGGGAGTGCCGGAGGCAGGAGTGGCGGAAGTGGGGGCGGCGGAGTGAGCGGGACGACCACCAGCGGCCGGCAGAGCATGGTCATCATCGGCGGCGGGCTCGGCGGGCTCTCCACCGGCTGCTTCGCGCAGATGAACGGCTACCGCACCCGGATCCTGGAGATGCACGAGATCCCCGGCGGCTGCTGCACCGGCTGGGACCGTGGCGAGTTCACCTTCGACTGCTGCATCAGCTGGCTGCTGGGCAGCGGTCCGGGCAACGAGATGCACCAGATCTGGCTCGAACTCGGCGCACTGCAGGGCAAGCGGATGCGCAACTTCGACGTCTTCAACGTGGTGCGCACCCGGGACGGCCGGGCGGTCTACTTCTACTCCGACCCGGACCGGCTGGAGGCCCACCTGCTGGACCTGGCCCCGGAGGACGCCCGGCAGATCCGGCAGTTCTGCGCCGGGCTGCGCAAGTTCCGCCTGGCGCTGGCCCGTTACCCCTTCCTCAAGCCGGTCGGGCTGATGGGGCGGTGGGAGCGGACGCGGATGCTGGCCTCCTTCCTGCCGTACTTCAACGTGATCCGGCGCTCGATCACGGTGCTGATGAGCGACTACTCGGCGAAGTTCCGCAGCCCGCTGCTGCGCGAGGCGTTCAACTTCATCCTGTACGAGAAGCACCCCAACTTCCCGGTGCTGCCCAACTACTTCCAACTCGCCTGCCACGCCGGGCAGTCGGCCGGGGTGCCGGAGGGCGGCTCGCTGGGGCTGGCCACCTCGATCGAGCAGCGCTACCGGCGGCTCGGCGGCGAGATCACGTACAACACCAAGGTGACCGGGATCCTGATCGAGGACGACCGGGCGGTGGGGGTGCGGCTGAGCGACGGCCAGGAGGTGCGGGCGGACATCGTGGTGGCCGCCTGCGACGGCCGGACGACCATGATGGACCTGCTCAAGGGCCGCTACCTGAGCGACACCTACCGCCGGCTGTACACCCAGACCATCACCGAGCCGGGCATGGTCTTCCCCGGCTACGTGACCGTCTTCCTCGGCCTGCGCCGGCCCTTCCCGGCCGGGGACCCGTGCACCACCTACCTGCTGGAGGACGAGGTCGCCGAGCGGCTCACCGGCATCCGGCATCCGAGCATCAACGTCCAGTTCCGCAGCCGCCACTACCCGGAGCTCTCGCCCGCCGACACCACCGTGGTGTACGCCAGCTACTTCTGCGACATCGCGCCCTGGCGGGAGCTGAGCACCGGGCCGGAGCAGGAGCCCCGGGTGCGGCGAGGCGAGGAGCTGCACACCCTGCCGGTCGGCCGGGGGCGGGAGTACCAGCGGGCGAAGCGCCGGGTGCGCGACACCATCGTCGAGTACCTGGACGGCCACCACCCCGGGCTGCGGGACGCGGTGGCGGTCAAGGACGTCTCCACCCCGCTCACCCAGGTCCGCTACACCGGCAACTACAACGGGACGGTGCTGGGCTGGCAGCCCTTCGTGGAGAGCGGCGAGACCCTGGAGGAGGAGGTCAAGCGCAACGGCCCGGGGCTGCCCGGCCTCGCGAACTTCTACCTCTCCGGGGTCTGGGCGACGACCGGCGGGCTGATCCGGGCGGCGGCGGCCGGCCGGCACGTCGTCCAGTTCATCTGCCGGGACGACGGCAGGCCCTTCAGGGCCGAGGTGGACGACAGCGCACCGCCGCCCACCCTGCTCATCGAACCGGTCGGCCCCGCCGACCGCCAGTTTGGAGTCACCTCGTGAGGATCGAGAAGTGGGTCGTGCGGGAGCACGTGGACGGCGTGCCGGACGTCGAGCGGATGTACCGGAAGGTCGTGGAGGAGGTGGACGTCCGGCTCGCGGCGGACGAGATGCTGCTGCGCACCCGGTACGTCTCGGTCGACCCGTACCTCCAGGGCATCGCGCTGGACACGCCGATCGGCGACCACATGGGCGCGGACTCGATCATGGAGGTGGTGGAGGCCGGGCCCGCCGCGCGCTTCGGTGTCGGCGACCTGGTGCAGGGCTTCGGCGGCTGGCGCACCCACCTGGTCAGCACCGGCGCGCCGAGCTTCTGGCAGACCGGGACCTTCCCGATGGTCTTCCCGGCCTTCCGCCGGCTGGACCCCGCCGACTACGGTGATGACCTGCCGCTGACCACCGCGCTCGGCATCCTGGGCGGGCCCGGGATGACGGCCTGGGGGACGGTGGAGAAGTTCCTCGACGTGCGCCCCGGGTCGACGGTGCTGGTCAGCGGGGCCTCCGGGGCGGTCGGCTCGCTGGTCGGGCAGCTGGCCAGGCACCGGGGCGCCCGGGTGATCGGCACCACGGCCTCGCCGGAGAAGGCGGAGCGGCTGTGGGAGCTGGGCTTCGAGGGGGTGCTGCTGTACCGCGACGGCGACGCGCCGGAGCGGCTGCGGAAGGAGTTGGCCGAGCTGGCGCCGGAGGGCATCGACCGGTACTTCGACAGTCTCGGCGGGGCGCTCACCGACGTGGTCTTCGGGATGCTCGCGGTGGAGAGCCGGGTGGCCGTCTGCTGGCAGTGGGGGAGCCAGGTCGGCGGGGACTGGGCGGGGCCGCGGCTGCTGCCGATGATCATGTTCCCGCGCACCACGATCCGCGGCATCTTCTCGCTGGAGTGGTTCACCGAGGAGAACTGGGCCGCGCTGCGGCGGGACCTCGGCGCACTGGTCCGTAGCGGGGAGCTGGCGTACCAGGAGACGCTGCACCGGGGGTTCGACAGCATCCCGGCGGCCTACCGCGGCCTCTACCTGGACCGTTCGGCGAACCGGGGGAAGGTGCTGGTCGAGCTCTGAGCGGACGGACGTGCGGCAGGGCCCTTCGGCGGATGTGCCGAAGGGCCCTGCCGCGCGGTCAGCCCAGGGTGAACCAGGTGCTGCGGGACTTCTTCCACTCGGGGTGGGTGAGGTCCTTGGCGGCGGTGCCGTCGTTGTAGAGGTCGGCGGAGCCGTCGTCGGTGATCAGCTGGGCGCGGGCGCCGGGGGCGTCCAGGTCCGGGACGTCCGTGACGGCCTCCCAGGCGCCGTAGTCGCTGGTCGGCAGGTCGATCAGCTTGGTCGGCTTGGAACCGGGCTGCCCGTTCCAGCGGTAGAGCGCGTACGGGGCGGAGTTGTCCTCGGCGGACCAGGAGCCGGCCACGATCAGGTACTGGCCGAGGTCGTTGCGGCGGATGTCGCGGACGGACAGCCCGCCGAGGTCCAGCTCGACCGGGTCGCCGAAGGTCGCGTGCGCGGCCGAACCGTTCACCAGGGACGGGAGGTTGGTGACCGGGACGAGCAGCGCACGGCCGCCGGTGACGGCCGGGGTGAGCGGCGCGCGGAAGCCGATGTAGGCGGTGCTGGTGCTGCCGGGGGCGAACTCCAGGCCCTCGACGTTGAAGCCGTCGATCTGCTTGGGCGCCTGGCCGTCGGCGGCGCCGGCCGCGAAGCCGTAACGCTTGCCGTGGGCGTCGTCCCAGGAGATCAGGTCGTCGCGCAGGCCGTGGTACGCGCCGGCCAGGGACAGCTGGGTGTCGGCGCCGGAACCGGTGACGGTGGTGGCGAAGACGGTGTGCCGGTCGGGCTTGACCACGCCGTCCTTGTTGTTGCCGAGCGAGCCGGTCCAGTAGATGGTGTTGCCGACCCGGGTGGCGGCCTCGATGTCGATCTCCTTGGAGACGCCGAGGGCCGAGCTGAAGTCCCAGGTGCGGACCGGCGCACCGGAGTTGTTGCGGTCGTACAGGCGCAGGGTGTTGGACTCGTCGTCGCCGACCACGATGAAGCCACCGCCCGCGTCCACGGCCGCCGAGGCGTCGCTGGAGCCGGTCAGGTAGCGGCTGGTCGCCGAGGACTGGACGGCGGGGGAGGCGGCGTAGTGCAGGGTGCGGGTGGCGCTCTTGCCGCCGAGGCCGGTGACCTTGATGGTGAGGTCGGCGTAGCCGACGCCCTGGGCGGCGACCGCCAGGGTGCGGGCGCCGCCGGTGCCGCTCACCGTCACGTCGCCGGTGCGGGCGACGGCGCTGCGGGTGGTCGCCGAGGCGGCGACGGTCAGCGCCGAGGCCGCGGCGCCGGACTGGGCGACCGTCACCGTCACGGTCGGGTCGCCGGTGGCGCCGACGGCGCCGGACAGGTACCCGGCCGAGAAGGTGATCGTCGGGGTGCCGTACGAGGCGGCGCCCGCCGGGAGGGCGGGCAGGGCGAGCACGGGCACCGCCGCGACGGCGACGGCGAGCGGCAGCAGGCGGCGGAGGGAACGCGACACGGTGGCTACCCTTCGGCAGGGGGCGGGAGTTGACGGAGGGTGCAAGCCTGCTGGCGCTCGGCGAACACCGACCCTACGGCGACCTTACGAGCAGGGACGGGCAGGCGAACAGCACGCCTCGCGGCGGTGAAGCACCGTGCGTTCAGCCGGTGATGCCGGCAGCCCGCAGGCGGCGCTCGACCGCGTCCCAGTCGGGGGCGACCGGCTCGGTCCTGCGGGTGCCGACGCCCTTGTCCTTGAAGCCGCTGGAGGTCGACACGCAGACCACCGGGCCGTCGGAGAGGTCCGGCTCGCCGAGGCTGCGCAGCCCGGCCAGACCGGCCGCCGCGGACAGCTCCGTCCACAGCCCCGCCCGGGCCAGCTCCCGCTGGGCGTCGGCGAGTTGGCCGTCGTCCAGGGTCAGCGCCCGGCCGCCGCTCGAGCGGACCGCGAGCACGCCCCGGTAGCCGCTGACCGGGGAGGTGATCGAGTAGGCGTCGCTCGGGCCGACCGTCACATGGGTGGCGGGCAGGCCGTCGGCGATCGCCCGGGCGAGCGGACCGGAGGCGGCCGTCTCGCAGGAGTGGACGCGCGGCACCCCGGCGGTCAGGCCCAGCCGGTGCAGCTCGACGAACCCCTTCCAGACGCCGAACAGCAGCTCGCCGTAGCCGGTCGGGACGAACACCGCGCTCGGCAGGCCGACGTCCTGGAAGATCTCGTACGCGACGGTCTTGTAGCCCTCGGGGCCGTACGCGTGCCCGGTGTGGGTGGTGGTCAGGTTGCTGACCGGGTGCAGGCCCAGCCGGTCCACCACCTGGCGCAGCAGCGGCCAGCGGGCCTCCCACGGCACCGGGAGGACCACCGCGCCGTAGGCGTTGAGGAAGGCGTCGACGTTCGGCGGCGTGTCCGGGCCGGTGAACACCACGCAGGGCAGCCCGGCGCGGGCGGCGTAGGCGGCGGCCGAGGCGCCGTGGTTGCCGGAGGAGGCGACCGCGAGGCCCGGCGCGCCGACGCCCACGGCGGCGCTGGTGGTGCAGCGGTTCAGCCGGTCCTTGTGGCTCCAGGTGGGGTTGCGGGACTCGTCCTTGACGTACACCCCGGGCGAGACCTCCACCAGCGGGGTGGCGCCCTCGCCCAGGCCCGGCGCGAGCAGCGGCGGCAGCAGCGGGGCCCAGCGCTCCAGGCCGCCGCGCACCGGGGCGGGGGCGAACAGGCCCGCCGGGTCGGCCTTGTCGTAGGCGTAGTCGACCTCGACGGGGTAGGAGACGTCCTCGGTGCTGGTGCGCGGGCAGCCGGCGGTGAGCGGGGGCCAGAGCGGGTAGTCGAGGGCGGGGTCGCCGAGGGAGCGCTGGCCGGTCGCGAGGGAGTCTTCTGTTGGCATGCCAGGAGACTAGCCGGGCGGCCGCCCCGGGGTCCGGCGGTTCGGCGGGCCGCGGCGCGAACCCGTTCGTGGGGGACCGGTTCCGGCTGTTCCGGGCATTCCGGGCCCGTTCCGGGCGGGGCGGGTCCGGATCAGGCGCTCTGGCGGACCGCGGAGATGTCGAACTCCAGGACGACCTTGTCGCCGACCAGGACGCCGCCGCCCTCCAGGGCCGCGTTCCAGGTGACGCCGTACTCCTTGCGGCTGATGGTGACCGAGCCCTCCAGGCCCACCCGGAGGTTGCCGTACGGATCGACGGCGTTGCCGGTGTACTCGAAGTCGATGGTGACCGGGCGGGTGGTGTCCTTGATGGTGAGGTCGCCGGTGACCCGGAAGTCGCTGTCGGAGCGCGCCTCGACCGCGGTGGAGCGGAAGGTGATGTCGGGGAACGTGGGGGCGTCCAGGAAGTCGTTGGTGCGCAGGTGCTGGTCGCGCTGCTCCACGCCGGTGTCGATGCTCTCGGCCTTGATCACCACCTGGCCGGAGGAACGGGACGGGTCGGCGCCGTCCAGGTGGGCGGTGCCCTCGAACTGGTGGAACGCGCCCCGGACCTTGGTCACCATGGCGTGGCGGGCGACGAAGCCGATCCGGGTGTGGGTGGGGTCGAGGACGTAGTCGCCGGTGAGTTCGGAGAGGTTGGCGGTCATGGTCGGCATGCCTCCTGGTGCGGGTCCCGGGTCTCGGCCCGGGGCTGGTCGGGCGGTCCCCGGACCACGCTAGGGGCAGTTCCCGCGGGTCGCGCGTCGGGCTGGGCCTAAGTGGGGCACGGGGTGGGAAGGCTCGCGGGGTACGTCGGAGGAGCGGGGAGACGAGGGGGCCGGATTGGACAGCGGGATACGGGCGATGGTCGACGCGGTCGGCGAGGCGGAGCGGCAGGTGCGGGAGAACGCGCTGCCGAAGGCGCGGGACAGCGCCCGCGAGAGGGTCCCGGAGAAGGAGGAGGCGGCGCTGCTGGGTGCGCTCGCCGGGCTGGTGGAGAGCATCGGGGAGCTGGCGGGCGCGGTCGGCGACCGGGTGACGAACCGGGGTACGGCCAGGACGTACACGGTCGCGGGCAGGCGGCTGCGGAGCGAGGCCGGCAACCTGCGGGGCGACGAGGACGAGACCGCGGCGCGGTCCAGGTGACCGGCCGCCGGTGCCCCCGGCCGGGGCACCGGCGGTGTCGCTCAGCGGTGGCTCGGGAACTGCACCACCTGCTGGTAGGTCGGGCGGTTCTGCCAGGTGGTCTTGGCGTCCGTCACGCCGCCCAGCGGGCGCTGGATGATCGTGTCGGCGCACCACTGGTCGCCGGCCGCGCAGTCCGCGTCGCCCGGGTAGACCTGGGCCGGCGTCCGGGCGGCGGCCTGCTTCAGGGTGGTCAGCAGGACGGTCCGGCAGGCCGCGAGGTCGCCGCCGCCGCAGAACGGCCGGGCCAGCGGGCCGGCCACCCGGTCGCCGAGGACGGCGCGCAGGTCCTTGTCCAGGTAGCTCCACCAGCCGTACTGGAAGGCCGAACCCTTGTGCGGGATGGCCTCGTTGGCGCTCACCGGGCCGCCGCCGGGGCCGGTCTGCCCGCCCGAGGGGGACTCGTTGATCTGGAGGGCGCCGGTCAGCGCGCCGAACAGCGGGTCGCCGAGGCCCGGCCGCATGACACCCTCGGCGACCAGCGGCCACCAGGCGTCCATCACCCGGATCGCGGTGGCGTCCGCGTAGCCGTGGCTGCCCGGTGAAGTCTCCTTCCGCTGCCCTCCGTTGGCGAGCCAGGCCTCCAGTTGTTGCAGGGCGGTGAGGGTGGCCTGGTCGGTGACGGGCGCGCTGCGCAGTACGCGGATCAGGTCGGGCAGCACGTCCTCGGCCCGCAGGTCGGCCAGGGCGGCGCCCTCCATGGCCTGGGTGAGCGAGACCCGGCTCACCTTGCCGCCGTTCCCGAGCAGGGACTTGACCCGGTCGTCCAGCAGGTTGCCGCGGTGCACCGAGCCGTTGCCGAAGCCGGCCGAGGTGTAGCCGTTCGCCTGCTTGTTGTTCCAGGAGATGTAGTAGTCCTGGTTGACGGACTGCGGGTGCTCGGCCGCCGGGGTGTACCGGGCGGTGTTGGCGACGGGATCGAAGTCGGCCCACTCGTAGGCGGGTTGGGCCTTCACGGGGAGCCCGGGGTCGACGCCGGGGGCGCGGACCGGGTTGCTGCCGGAGTTGTAGTACGCGATGTCGCGCGAGTCGGCGTAGAACCAGTTGAAGGTGTAGTTGATGTCCTGCGCCGCCTGCTGGAACCCCGCAGCGTCGTGCACCGCGCCGGGGTCGTTCAACTCCTGGAAGCCGATGATGGATTCGGCCTCGTGCCGGTAGGTGGAGCGCAGCGAGGTGAAGGCGACGGGTGCGCCGCCGACTGTGCCGCGCGCGGTGACCAGGCCGTACCGGGAGCGGTTCATCACCAGGGTGTAGGACCCGGCCGGGGTGGAGTCGGCGGTGGTCGGGTTCCAGGCGTTCTTGCGTTCCAGCCGGTCGAAGGGCAGGCACTGGCCGTGCCAGCTATAGGAGTTGGCGGCGGTGGTGACCGGGGAGCCGTCGGTGGTGCAGAGCGGGACGGCGTAGGTGTCGGTGATGTCCTGCCCGGCCGAGGTGGCGCTCCAGGCGTAGTCCTGGCCGCGGCCGAGCTGCACGTAGAAGCTCAGGCCGGCGAAGGCGGCGCCGCGTGCGCTGATCCCGGGGCCCTGGATCTCCTCCAGCATCAGCAGTTGCGGGGCGAAGTAGCCGGTCTGCGGGCCGAACACGGCCACCGGGTGGCCGTCGTCGGTGCGGGCGCCGGAGACCAGCAGGGCGTTGGACATGCCGTGCCGGGCGGTGAGCAGGTTGCCGGGCAGGACGCCGTTCGCCGCGGTGGTGGCGGATTCGGCGGAGCCGGTGGCGTCGTAGACGACCCGCTCGGGCACCACCGAGCCGGGGTCGGGCAGTGCCTCGCCCTGCGGGTGGTCGGGGACGGTGGCGTACGGGAAGCTCTGCCCGTCGTGCAGGGTCTGGACGGCCTCCGGGTCGTCCGCCTCGCGCAGCGACGCCCAGACCGCGTCCCCGGCGTCCTTGCCGTACCGGGCCTCGGCGGCCGACTTGACCTGGGCGGAGGCCAGTTCACCGCCGCCGCCGGAGCCGAACAGGGCGCCGACCACGGAGGCGAGGGCGACCAGGTCGGTCAGCTTGAACGGCTCGATCGAGCCGGCGTTGGTGATCGGGTCGATGTGCCCGGTGAGGTCGTACTCGCCCGGGAAGGTGCGGGCGTTGTAGGACTCCTTGGCGTACTGGTTGACGCCGTCGAGGTAGGCGTTGGCGTCGGTGAGGGCCTGGGTGGCCCGGCCGCCGCGGGCGGCGATGGTGTCGATCTGCTGCTGGAGCTCGGCCTCGGTGTACGGCGCGGCCTGCCAGAAGGTCTGCTCCAGCTGGCGGTTGGCGGCGGCGCCGCCCGCGAAGCCGGACAGCTGGCCGCGGCCGACGTGCCGGAAGAGGTCCATCACCCAGAGCCGGTCCTGGGCGGCGGCGTAGCCCGCGCCGAACTCGGTGCCGTAGCGGGTGGTGCCGGTGATGTGCGGGACGCCGGTGGCCTTGTCGCGCACGATGGCGACGTCCGGGCGCGGGCTGATGGTGCTGGCCACCTGGTCGGCGGGGACGCCGAAGGAGGCGTCGTTGAAGAAGTCGCGCAGCTTGGCCTCGGTCAGGCCGGGGTAGCCGGAGGCGAGGGCGGCGTAGGGGCCGAGCTGGTCGTCGGTGTGCGCGGGGCGGGTGCCGAAGGCCCGGTTGAGCAGGATGTCGGCGAGGGTGGCGTTGCCGTTCTCGCCGGGCGGCAGGATGTCGGCGCAGTGGCCGCCGCAGTAGTCGTTGGCGGCGGCGGTCGCGGGGGCCGGCGCGGCGGCGGTGGGGGTGGTGGTGAGGGCGGCGGTGACGAGCAGGGCCGAGGCGAGGGCGGCGGCCGGGAGTCGGAGGGAGCGGGGGCGTTGGTGTTGGCGTGACCGCAAGGCGGACTCCTCCGTCGAAGTCTCACGGAAGAGTCGACGGTAGGGGTGCTACTGGCCGGTTGGCTAGTGGCGTGCATGCCATTTCCCGTACGGGGGAGCGGAGTTGGCCGTCCGCGGGTCGGTCGGGAAGGAGCGGCACCGCACCTGCCGGGCTCAGTCCGGAGGTGCGGCGCCGGGTCGGTGGCGCGTCGGGTCAGGGCTTGAGCACCAGGCGGATCGGGTCGCCCTCCTTGTGCTCCAGCGCCTCGACCGCACGGGCCGCCTCGGCCAGCGGGAAGGTGCCGCTCACCGAGCGGGAGAACTCCAGCCGGCCGCCGCGGACCAGGTTGACCAGGTCGACGACGTCCTGGCCCTCGGAGCCGTAGTGGCCGCGGATCTGCTGGCGCAGGTAGCTGACCAGGGTGCCGTTGGTGACGGTCAGCGGCTTGTTGGTGAGGCCGACCAGCACCAGGCGGCCGTGCTCGCCGAGGGTGGCCATGGCCTGCTCGCGCACCGGGGCGACCCCGGCGAAGTCGAAGGCGACGGACAGCGGGCGGCCGCCGGTGGCCTCGCGCAGCAGCCCGGCGAAGCCCGGGTCGGCCGGGTCGAGGGCGGCGTCGGCGCCGAAGGCCAGGGCGCGGTCGCGGGCGGCCGGCAGCGGGTCGACGGCGACGATCGGGAAGGCGCCGATCGCCCGCAGCAGCTGCACGCCGTGGGCGCCGAGGCCGCCGACGCCCCAGACGCCGACCGCCTCGGCCGGGCGTACGGCGCCAGTGGCGGTGATCGCGGCCCAGGGGGTGGAGACCGCGTCGGGGATGAAGCAGGCCTGCTCGAAGGGGAGTTCGTCCGGTATCGGCACCAGGGTGGTGGCGGTGGCGAGCGCGTACTCGGCCCAGCCGCCGTCGTAGTCCACGCCGCGGGTGTGCACGACGCCGTCGCGGGTCTCGCCGGCCTGCAGCAGCACCCGGTCGCCGACGGCCGTACCGGTCACGCCCTCGCCGAGGGTGTGCACGGTGCCCGCGACCTCGTGGCCGAGGGTGACCTTGTCGCCCTTGAGGTAGAGCGGCTTGAGCATGCCCTCGATCAGGTGGACGTCGGAGAGGCAGACGCCGGCGGCCTCCACCTTGATCAGCACCTCGCCCGGGCCGGGGGCCGGGACGGGGACCTCCTCCACGGCGAAGGAGCCCTTCGCGACGTCGAGCCGGCCGGCGAGCATCGTGGCGGTCATCGGGACTTCCCTTCTCACGGGGGCGGCGGGTCGGGGGAGTGCCCGCCGCTCCGGAAGTTACTTGTTATTCAACAAGCAAGTTCACACTAGCATGGTGGCATGTCTACGCACGATGAGGACCGAACCGGTGGGGCCGGGGCGCTCCGGGAGGCGCCGGCGCGCCGCACCCAGGCCGAGCGGCGCGCCCGGGCCGAGTCCGCGCTGATCGCCGCCGCCGCCCGGCTGATCGCCGAGCACGGCAGCACCGGGGTCACGCTGGCCAGGGTGGGCGAGGAGGCCGGCTTCAGCCGGGGTCTGGCCACCCACTACTTCGGCTCCAAGGCCGCGCTGCTGGCGCGGCTCCAGGAGGCTGCGCTGGCCGAGGCGATGGCGTCGGCCGCTCCGGCGCGCAGCGGGGCGGGGGCCGCCGAGGAGCTGTGCGGGTTCGCGCGCGGCTGCCTGGAGGGCGTCCGAAACCCGACCGACCTGGGCCGGGCCTTCGTGGTGCTGGGGGCCGAGGCGCTCGCCGGGGCCTCGGAGCTGACCGGCGCGGTGGCGGAGCTGGACGCCCGGACCCGGGCGTGGACGGCCGAGGTGGTCGGGCAGGGGCAGCGGGACGGGGAGGTGCGTCCCGGTGTGGACCCGGTGGCCTTCGCGCCGGCCTTCGTCGGGCTGCTCAAGGGGCTGGTGGTGCAGGCCGCGGCCGCGCCGGAGGCCTTCGACGTGGGGGCGGCGGTCGCGGAGTCCGAGCGCTGGATCCGGCTCGCGCTCACCGCGGGCTGAGGCTGCGGAACGCAGGCGGCCGGGCGGTCCGCGCCGCTGTCGGCCGCTCCGCGCGCAACCCCCGCTGACCTCGCCGATCGCCGCGCGGACCGGATCCGTACGGCCTGGATATCCTGATCCCATGAGCGACAACCTTCCCCCGTGTCCGCAGTGCTCCAGCGAGTACACCTATGAGATGAACGCCCTCATGGTCTGCCCCGAGTGCGGCCACGAGTGGGTGCCCGGCGGGGCCGACGAGGCCGGAGCGCCGGCCGGCGAGCGCGTGATCAAGGACGCCGTCGGCAACGTGCTGAGCGACGGCGACACCGTGACGGTGGTCAAGGCGCTCAAGGTCAAGGGCAGCGTCTCCGGCATCAAGGCCGGCACCAAGGTGCGCAACATCCGCCTGGTGGACGGCGTCGACGGGCACGACATCGACTGCCGCGTCGAGGGTTTCGGTGCGATGCAGCTCAAGTCCAGCGTGGTGAAGAAGGCCTGACCACGGGCCCGAACGGCCGCGCCCCGCCGGGAGGGACTGACGCTGTTGGTTAATTCGGGGTGGCGTTACTCGGCCCCGCTGAGCATCAGCTCGGCGGGGCCGAGTACTGCGAAGTGGCTGGTGCGGGTGCGGGCTCGTGGTGTTTCGGTGAGGTGGGCGTCGATGCGAGCGAGATTGATCGCAGCGCCGGTACGCTCACTTCCGGCCGCTGGGCCCGGGCGACGGCCGAACGCGCGGCGCAGCGGCTCGCCGCCGAGGAGGCGGCCGAGGAAGCCGAGCGGACGAAGGGGATGGTGGACGCCTGATGGAGCGCCTGGACAGCGGCGGGCACCCGGAGGGGAGCGGGAGCGAGGCCGGAGCGGCGGCCCGGGTCTGGCAGGGGATGAACGCCCTCGTGCTGGAACGCTACGACCGCCGCAAGAGCGTCGCCGAAGCCCTCGGCATGAGCTTCAGCCGGGTCAGGGCGCTGCGCAGGCTCGTCGCCGGCCCGATCACCCTGCGGGAGCTGGCCGAGCGGCTGGGCGCCGACCCGCCGTACACCAGCGTCATCGTGGACGACCTGGTGCGGCGCGGCCTCGCCGAGCGCATCACCAACCCGGTCGACCGGCGCTCCAAGCTGGTCCACCTCACCGAGGAGGGCGAGGCGAAGGCCGCGATCGCCACCGGGATCCTCAGCACCCCGCCGGACGCGCTGCTCGCGCTGCCGCCGGAGGACATCCGCATGCTCGACCGGGTGGTGGCGAAGCTGCTGGGCTGAGCCGCCTCTGCCGACCCGTTCGGGGGTCCGCGCCCGCGGCGGAAGGGGCCGGCCCCCCAACCCCCCCGGGGACGCCCCAACAAAAA
>NZ_JBHUAL010000132.1:0-27521 GCF_042789775.1 Kitasatospora sp. NPDC056800
GCCGATCCCCTTCGGCGGCGGCCCGGCGGCTATTCCGAACCCCCCTCCGGGGCAACGGCGTTGTACTCGGCGAGGGTCTCGCGGGTGAAGCCGAAGAACCAGGTGGCGAGGAAGCCCGCGACATAGCCGGTCAGCAGCCCGCCGCCGTAGACGGCGGCGCTCGCGAGGAGCCCGTGCGGGCCGGCCAGGAGCGGGAAGAGGGCCCAGCCGGAGGGGCCGATGGCGGTGGAGCCGACGGCGTCGCCGAGCTGTCCGGCCACCCCGATGAAGGCGCCGCCGGCCGCGCCGCCGACGCAGGCGGTGACGAAGGGGCGCCCCAGCGGCAGGGTGACGCCGTAGACCAGGGGCTCGCCGACGCCGAGCAGACCGGCCGGCAGCGCGGACCTGATGGTGGCCCGGATCGAGGCGTTGTGGCGCAGCCGCAGGTAGACCGCCACCGCGCAGCCGACCTGCCCGGCGCCGGCCATGGCGAGGATCGGCAGCAGGACGGTGGACCCCTGCTGCTGGATCAGGGTGGTGTGGATCGGGATCAGCGCCTGGTGCAGGCCGAGCATCACCAGCGGCAGGAAGAGGCCGCCGAGCACGAGTCCGGCGAGCAGGCCGCCGTGGGCGAGCAGCCAGGTGGCGGCGTGGCCGATGGCGGTGGAGACCTCCCCGGCGACGTACATCAGGCCGAACAGCGCGGCCAGCCCGCCGAGCAGGACGGTGACGGTGGGGGTGACCAGGACGTCGAGGGCTGCGGGCACCAGGCGGCGGGTCCAGCGCTCCAGGTGGACGGCCAGCAGTGCGGCGCCGAGCGCGCCGACCACGCCGCCCTGACCGGGCGTGAGGTGGTGGCCGAAGGCCTCCACCTTGGCGACCCCGGCGTAGACGATCACGCTGGCCACCGCGCCGCCGAGCACGGGCGTGCCGCCGAACTCCTTCGCGGTGTTGTAGCCGACGAAGACCGCGATCAGCGACATGAACCCGGAGGAGACCGGGCCCAGGGCGGTGACCAGCGCCGGTGCCCAGCCGAGGTTGGCGAGCGCCCCGGAGAGGCCGGCGACGATCCCGCAGCCGATCAGGGCGGGGATCAGCGGGACGAAGATGTTCGCGATCCGGCGCAGCGCCAGCTTCACCGGGGTCGCGTTGCGCACCCGGCCCTGGGCCCGGATGCGCTCGCCGCGCCCGGCGAGGTCCTCGGCGGTGGGGGCGGCCACCGGGCCGGGGGGCTCCAGGAGCCGGCGCAGCCCCGCGGTGACCCCGGCGACGGCGGCGGGCCCGAGCACGATCTGGTAGGTGTCGTCCTCGACCGTGCCCAGGACCTCCGGCAGCGCCCGGAGCGCCTCGGTGTCGACCAGGGCGCGGTCCGCCAGGCCCAGCCGCAGCCGGGTCATGCAGTGGGCGACCGAGCGGATGTTGGCGGCGCCGCCGACCAGCGGGAGGATCGCCTCGGCCACGGCGCGGTTCTTCTCGTCCGACATGCCGGAGGACGTACCCGGGCGCTCCCCCGGCTCAACCGCCTTGGTACGCGGCCGTTCTGGGCCCCGTGGCCGGAGCCGGTGCGCCGGCGGCGCCGTCCGTCCGGTCCGGGAGCGGGTCGTCGTCGGCTCCCGTGGCGCGCACCCGGTGCACGTACCGGTCGATGAGGTGGCGCAGCACGGTGGCGGTGGTGACGACGTCCGCCTCGGGGATGCCGTCCAGCGCGTCGGCGAGCCCGATGATGTTGGCCTGTTTCAGGCGGTCCAGCACTTCCCGTCCGCCGCGGGTGATGGCCACCTGGCGGGCCCGCCGGTCCTGCGTGTCCTGGCTGCGTTCCACCAGCTGCTGGCCCTGGAGGCGGTCGATCTGGCGGGTGACGTGGGAGGGCTTGACCATCAGGCGGTCGGCCAGGTCGCTCACCCGGCTGGCCTCCGCGCGCTCGGCGAGCGCGCGCAGCAGGTAGACGTCCGAGCGGGCGGCGGTGATGCCGGCCTTGGCGGTGCGGCGCTCGTGCTCCTGTGACCGTGTCAGCAGGTAGGCCAGGGTGGCCAGGACGTCCTCCAGGCCGTCCAGGCCGTTCGGGCCCTGCGGCCCGCAGGCGGTGGTCCGGTCGTCTTCGGCGTCTTCTTCGTCCGACATGGGGGAACTGTAGCGATCCGGTCCGGGCGGCGGCCGGGACGGGGAGGCGGCGCCGGGTTTCGGACAGTTTCGGCCGTCACCCGATCCGCCCTTTCGCCACCACGGAACGCGAGTTAGCGTGACTTTCAGTTAGTTGCTTTGGGCACGTAACTAGGTGCCCACGGCTCGACTCCCGGAAGGGGATCCACCGATGGCCACCGCCGAGAAGACCCCCCGCTTCACCCACCCCGCCGCCCGCGGCACCTGCCCGTTCGCCCCGCCGCCCGCGTACGACCAGGCCCGGCAGGAGGAGCCGGTCAGCCGCGTCACCCTGTGGGACGGCTCCACCAGCTGGCTGGTCACCCGTCACGAGGACGTCAAGGCCGTCCTCTCCGACGCCCGGTTCAGCTCCGACTCCACCCGGCCCGGCTACCCGTTCATCAGCGCGGGCGCCCGGCAGCTGAACACCGGACGGCCGACCATCATCCGGATGGACGCCCCGGAGCACACCCACTTCCGCCGGATGCTGACCGGCGAGTTCATGATCAAGAAGGTCGAGGCGCTGCGCCCGGAGATCCAGCGGATCGCCGACGACCTGCTGGACCGGATGACCGACGGACGCTCCGGCGCCGACCTCGTCCACGAGTTCGCCCTGCCGCTGCCGTCCCTGGTCATCTGCCTGCTGCTCGGCGTCCCCTACCAGGACCACGACTTCTTCCAGGAGTGCAGCCGCGTCCTGCTGCGCCGCGACTCCGCCGCCGAGGACGTCGCCGACGCCCAGGCCAAGCTGGTCGACTACCTGATCGGGCTCACCGAGACCAAGCGCACCCACCCCGACGACGGCATCCTCAGCCGCCTGGTGGAGCGCGGCGAGCTGAGCACCCAGCAGATCGGCGACATGGGCCGGCTGCTGCTGATCGCCGGACACGAGACCACGGCGAACATGACCGCGCTCTCTGTACTCGCCCTGCTGCGCAACCCCGACCAGCTCGCCCACCTGCGCGAGCATCCCGAGTCCGTGCCCGGCGCGGTCGAGGAGCTGCTGCGCTACCTGACCATCGTGCACTCCGGCGTGACCAGGGTCGCCGCCGAGGACGTCGACCTGGGCGACGTGCGGATCGCGGCGGGCGAAGGCGTCATCTGCATGGTCAACACCGCCAACCGGGACGAGCGGGAGTTCCCCGACGGCGACGAGCTCGACCTGACCCGCGACGCCCGCCGCCACCTGGCCTTCGGCTTCGGCGCCCACCAGTGCCTGGGACAGCCGCTCGCCCGGCTGGAGTTGCAGATCGCGCTGGCCACCATCCTGCGCAGACTTCCCGGACTGCGCCTGACCGTACCGTTCGAGGAGGTCCGCTTCCGCGGCGAGATGCTCATCTACGGCGTCCACGAGCTGCCGATCGCCTGGTGACCCGGGCTCCCCCGGGAGCCCGCAGAACCACACCAACCCACCTGCCCCGCACCGGAGTCCACACCGCCGGGGCGCCCGTTCCGAAAGGAAGACCATGCTCGTCCGGATCGACCAGGAGAAGTGCTGCGGCGCCGGGCACTGCGTGCTCGCCGCCCCCGACGTCTTCGACCAGCGCGACGAGGACGGCATCGTCGTCCTGCTCGACGCCCGACCGCCCGCCGAACTCCACCAGGCCGTCCGGGACGCCGCCGCGGTCTGCCCGGCCTCGGCCATCACCCTGGACCAGGCGTGACCGCACTGCGGGACGTGGCCGTGGTCGGCGCCGGCGCGGCCGGCCTGCACGCCGCCGAGGCGCTGCGCCGGGCCGGCTACGACGGCCGCCTCACCCTGATCGGGGCCGAGCCCGAACCGCCGTACGACCGGCCGCCGCTGTCCAAGCACCTGCTCGGCGGGGAGTGGCAGCCCGACCGCCTGGCCCTGCGCGGCCCCGAGGCGCTGGAGGAGCTCCGGCTCGACCTGCGCCTCGGGGTCCGGGCCGAGCGGCTGGACCGCCGGGAGCGGACCGTCCGGCTCTCCGACGGCGGACGGGTGCGCTGCGAGGCCGTCATCGTGGCCACCGGGGTCCGCCCGCGCCGGCTCCCGGGCGCCGACGCTCCCCGGCCCGGGGCGCACGTGCTGCGCACCCTCGCCGACGCCCTCGCCCTGCGCGAGGAACTGCGCGCGGGCGTACGGCTGTTGGTGGTCGGCGGCGGGCTGCTCGGCGCCGAGGCGGCGGCCACCGCCGTCGGGCTCGGCGCCGAGGTGACCTGGCTGACCTCCACCGCCACGCCGCTGGCCGCCGTCCTCGGCACCGAGACGGCCGCGCTGCTGGCCGGCCTGCACCGCGAGCACGGGGTGCGGCTGCACCGGGGCGTGGCCACCGGGCTGCTCGAACGGCGCGGCCGGGCCGTCGGCGTCCGGCTCTCCGACGGCTCCGAACTGGCCGCCGACGCCGTGCTGATGGCCGTCGGCTCCGAACCGGCCACCGAGTGGCTGGCCGGCAGCGGCGTCCCGCTGGACGATGGCGTGGTCTGCGACGCCTACTGCGCCGCCGGCCCCGGCGTCTGGGCGGCCGGGGACGCCGCCTCCTGGCCCGACCCGCGCACCGGCCGCCACCACCGCCTCGAACAGCGCACCAACGCCACCGAGCAGGCCATGCACGCGGCCCGGAACCTGCTGGCCGGCCCGGACGGCGAACGGCAGGCCTACCGGCCGGTCCCGTACCTGTGGACCGACCAGTACGGGCTGCGGGTCCAGGTGTTCGGCCGGCCCGGCGGCGCCGAGCGGTTCGAGGTGGTCGACGGCAGCCTGGCGGAGCACCGCTTCGCCGCCGTCTGCGTCCGGGACGGCCTGGTCACCGGCGCGGTCGGGATCGCCTCCGCCCGGGCGCTGCGCGGGCTGCGCGCCCAGGTCGCGGCGCACGGCCCGTGGCCGCCCGAGCAGGCCGAGCAGGCCTGAGCCGCCCCGCCGCTGCCGCCCCGCCGCCGCAGCCCTGCCAGTGCCGCCCGCCGTCCCCGCCCGCCAACCGGGCGAGGCGGCGGGCGGACCGGCATGGTGCGAGGGCCCCGGCACGGTCCCGCCCAGAGACTGGTGGCCCGCCGCCGGCCAGGGGAGAGAGCGCATGGACGACCGCAGCCACCGAGCCGCCCGGGGGCCCGCCCCCGCCCCGGGGACGACCTCTCGGGCCGGGGTCCTGGGCACCGCGCTGGCCGCCGTCCTCGCCTTCTCGCTCTCCTCCGGCTCCTGGCAGTGGTTCTCCACCTACCTCGGACTGACCCTCCTCGCGGTGGTCCTCTCCTCCACCCGCCCGCCGAGCCGCGCGACCGACTCCGGGGCCGGCTACGCCCGGAGCCTGGCCGCCTACACGCTCGTCATCGGACTGTGCGTGGCCCTCGCCCTGGCCCCGGCGATGCAGCGCTGGTCCTGGCTGTTCCCGATGCCGGGCACCCGCCGCGACTGCCCCCGCCTGGGCGACTACGCCCGGCTGCAGGCCCAGGCCTCCCTCGGCGACCTGGCCGCCCGGGACGGCGCCGCGCTCGCCGCCGCCCAGGGCGAACAGGCCGGGCACGCCGTCGCCGACTGCCTGTCCGCGACCACCACGCTCTGGCTGCCCGTGTACGCGCTGGCCGCCGCGCTGCTGGCCGCGCTCGCCGTCCGACTGCTGGACCGGGGCGGCCGCCGGGGGCCCTCCCGGTCCGTCGAGGGCTGAGGGGCGACGGAGGGCGGACGGGCGGCGTGCCCCGGGCACTCCCCCGCGCTCCCCGTGCCCCGGCCGGGTCTACCGGTCGAACATCCGCCGGACTATCGTTAGTTGGCGGAAGCTATCGAATTCCCCACGCCGACCCGCCGGCCGGCCAGCAGGAGGCAGCGGTGGCGACACGACTCTCCGACGGCGGCAGGACGGGGCGGCCGCACCCGGCCGGCCACGGTGTGGCACCGGAGCACCCCCGGTACAAGTGGGTGGCACTGTCCAACACCACGCTCGGCACCCTGATCGCCACCGTCAACGCCTCGATCGTGCTGATCTCGCTGCCCGCGATCTTCAACGGCATCGGCCTGGACCCGCTCCGCCCCGGCAACGTCAGCTACCTGCTGTGGATGCTGATGGGCTACATGCTGGTCACCGCCGTGCTGGTGGTCACCCTCGGCAGACTGGGCGACATCCACGGCCGGGTGCGGATCTACAACGCGGGCTTCCTGATCTTCACCCTCACCTCGGTGGCGCTCTCCCTCGACCCGCTGCACGGCGGGCCCGGGGCCCTGTGGCTGATCGGCTGGCGGGTCGTGCAGGCGGTCGGCGGGTCGATGCTGATGGCCAACTCGGCGGCGATCATCACCGACGCCTTCCCGGCCCGCCAGCGCGGCACGGCCCTGGGGGTGAACATCGTCGCGGGCATCGCCGGGTCCTTCATCGGCCTGGTCCTGGGCGGGCTGCTGGCCGAGTGGAACTGGCGGTCGATCTTCTGGGTCAATGTGCCGATCGGCATCCTCGGCACGGTCTGGGCCTACCGCTCCCTGCGGGAGACCGGGGTGCGCAAGCCCGCCCGGATCGACTGGTGGGGCAACATCACCTTCGGCGTCGGCCTGACCGCCCTGCTCGCCGCGATCACCTACGGCATCCAGCCGTACGGCGGCCACACCATGGGCTGGACCAACCCCTGGGTGCTGGCCGGACTGTTCGGCGGGGTGGCGCTGCTCGCCGTCTTCTGCCTGGTCGAGTCCCGCACCGCCGAGCCGATGTTCCCGCTCTCGCTCTTCCGCGACCCGGTCTTCGCGGGCGGCAACGCGGCCACCCTGCTGGGCTCGATCGCCCGCGGCGGGCTGCAGTTCATGCTGATCATCTGGCTGCAGGGCATCTGGCTGCCGCTGCACGGCTACGACTACGCCGACACCCCGCTGTGGGCCGGGATCTACCTCGTCCCGCTGACCGTCGGCTTCCTGGCCGCCGGACCGGTCGCCGGCTACCTGTCCGACCGCGCCGGGGCCCGGCTCTTCGCCGCCGGCGGACTGGTGGTGATGGCGCTGTCCTTCGCCGGGCTGCTCCTGCTGCCCACCGACTTCGGCTACCCGTGGTTCGCCCTGCTGGTGTTCGTCAACGGCCTGGGCGGCGGCCTGTTCGCCGCCCCCAACACCTCGCTGATCATGTCCAGCGTGCCGGCCGCCGCCCGCGGCGCGGCCTCCGGCATGCGGGCCACCTTCCAGAACGCCGGCATGGTGCTGTCGATCGGCGTCTTCTTCTCCCTGATGGTGGCCGGCCTGGCGGGCTCGCTGCCGCACACGCTCACCGCCGGACTGACCGCCCAGGGCGTGCCCGCCGCCGACGCGCACGCCATCGCCTCGCTGCCGCCGGTGGGCACCCTGTTCGCGGCCTTCCTCGGGTACAACCCGATCCAGCAGCTGCTGGGCCCGCAGGTGCTCGGGCAGCTGCCGGCGGACAACGTCCGGACGCTGACCGGCCGGGAGTTCTTCCCCCAGCTGATCTCGGGGCCCTTCCACGACGGGCTGGTGGTGGTGTTCTGGCTGGCGATCGCGATGTCGCTGGTCGCCGCGGCCGCCTCGCTGGTGCGCGAGCGGACCCGGCCCGCCGCCGCGCCTCCGGCCTCCGCACCGTCCGGCGCCGTACCGTCCGGTGCCTCACCCTCCGGTGCCGCGCCGACGGCCGGGCGGCCGGCCACCACCGCGCCCGCCCCCGCACGGCCCGCCGCCCCGCCGACGAAGGAGCCCGGGCCGTGAGCGCGGACGGCGGCGGCCTGTCCGCCGAGGCCGTCGTCCGGCTCCGGCTGGCGATCGGCCGGCTCAACCGCCAGCTGGTCCGCGCCTCCGGCGACCAGGACCTCACCGCCGCCCAGCTCTCCGCCCTGGCCCGGGTGGAGCAGCACGGGCCGCTGCGGCTCGGCGAACTCGCCGCACGCGAGGGCGTCGCGGTGCCGTCCATGGTCCGTACGGTCACCCCGCTGGTCGCCGACGGGCTGGTCGCCAAGACCCCCGACCCGCAGGACGGACGCTCCCAGCTGCTCGCCCCCACCCCGCTCGGGCTGGAGACGCTGGCCCGGATCCGCCGCGAGCGCACCGCCCTGCTGGCCCGCCGCAGCGCCCGGCTCAGCCCCGAGCAGTGCCGCGCCCTGGAGGCGGCGCTGCCCCTCCTGGAGCTGCTGCTCGACGAACCCGGCACCCCCTGACCCGGGTCCGGCCCCGGTCCGCCGACGGCCGGACCGCTACCGCTGCCCCGGCCAGGGCACCGAGGTCTCCACCCCGACGGTGTAGTCGACGCCGGGGACGTCCCAGCCGTACAGCTGCCGGAACTGGTTGTAGAACCAGGCGGCCCCGGCCGGATCGGCGGCCAGCGCGGCCGCCGGGTCGGCCCACAGCTCCCGCACCCGGTCCTGCACGGCGGGGTCGAGCTCCCAGCCGTCCAGGCGGATGCGGCCCCGGTCGTCCAGGGCGGGTTCCCTCACGCCGGTCAGCTGCTCCCACAGGTCCACGGCCTGGTCGTCGGTCGTGCGCCAGCCGTCCTCGCCGAGGACGTTGCGCAGCAGCGAGGTGTAGAGGGCGATGGAGGGGATGGCGGTGGACGCCTGGGTGACGGCCGCGCCGGCGACGACGGTGAACGCCCGGCCGCGGTCGGCGAGCACCCCGGTCTGCAGCTCCCGGGCGGTGGCCTCCAGGTGCTCCTTGGCGGCGCCGATCGTGCCCTGCCGGTAGACCGGCGCGGTGATCTCGGAGCCGACGTAGGACAGGGCCACGGTGGTGAAGCCGGGGGCGAGCAGGTCCGCCTCGGCCAGCGCCCGCACCCACAGCTCCCAGTCCTCGCCGCCCATCACCTTGACGGTCGCCGCCCGCTCGGCCTCGTCGGCCGGGGCGAGGTCGACGGTGCCGACCTGCGGGGCCCCGTCGTCGAAGAGCAGGGACGGCGAGGTGTACGGGGAGCCGATCGGCTTGATCACCGAGTGGTGGACCTCGCCGGTGGCCGGGTCGGTGCGCCGGGGCGAGGCCAGCGAGTAGACGAGGTGGTCGACCGGGCCGTACCTCTCGGCGAGCAGCTTGAGCACCTCGGCGCGGGTGGCGTCGGCGTAGGCGTCGGCGTTGACGAAGGTGACGTCTCCCCCGCTGCCCTCGGCCAGGGCGGAGGTCGCGGCGGTGCGGTACCAGCCGGCGGTGGCGGTGCGCCGCTCGGTGGCGGCGCCCTCGTAGGCGACGCCGATCCCGCGGACGCCGTGGCGGCGCAGCCCGGCGAGCAGGATCGCCTGGCCGTACCCGGCGCTGGCGCCGAGGACCAGGACGACCGGGGCCCGTCCGGTCGCGGCCGCGGGCTCGATGCGCCGCCACTGGCGGTCGACGGTGGCCTCGCTGCCGGCCGGGTGGGAGTTGACGATCAGGTAGCCCCGCTGCTTGGGGGTGATCTGCTGGATGCTCACGCGGTGGCGCCCTCTCCGATCCGGAGATCGTGATCAAGGTGTCGGTCGTCCGGAGCCTATCCGCGCCGGCGGGCGCCGCCCTTGCCATGCCGTCACGGAAGTTGCGGCCCGCGGTTGTCGGGGGTCGTCATTGCGGCGGGCGTCCCGCTTGGGCTATCCCGCTGGGCGGTCCACGAGGTCCCCCGGTCGATCTCCACGAGGTCCCTCCGGTCGGTGACGTTCCCCGGTAGCACCGTGCCGGCCGTGCTGCTGTCCCGGGCGGCTCACCGCAACGGCCGCCCGTTCCGCCGTTGGAGTGCTCTGCCGCCGCCGACCGCGCTCGGCCGCCCCGCGTGCCGTACGGCCCACTAGGTTCCTGCCGTGGACGAAACCAGGGCTTCGGACGGGCACCAGCCGTCCGCCGGCGAGCGCGTCACGGCCCGCCTGGACGGGCGGCTTCCGGTCACGGAGGCGGGCCGGGAGCTGCTGCGCAAGGTCTTCCCGGACCACTGGTCGTTCCTGCTCGGCGAACTCGCGCTGTACAGCTTCGTGGTGCTGCTGCTGACCGGCGTCTACCTGACCTTCTTCTTCCGGCCGAGCATGAACGAGGTCGTCTACCAGGGCGCCTACCTGCCGCTCGACGGCGTCCGGGTGTCCGAGGCGTACGCGTCGACCCTGCGGATCAGCTTCGAGGTGCGAGGCGGACTGATGATCCGTCAGATCCACCACTGGTCAGCCCTGTTGTTCGCCTCGGCGATCGGCGTGCACCTGCTGCGGGTGTTCTTCACCGGGGCGTTCCGCCGCCCGCGCGAGCTCAACTGGGTGATCGGGGTGACGCTGTTCAACCTCGCGCTGCTGGAGGGGTTCTCCGGCTACTCGCTGCCCGACGACACCCTCTCCGGCACCGGCCTGCGGATCGCCGAGGGCGTGCTGCTCTCGGTGCCGCTGGTCGGCACGTACCTCACCCTGTTCGCCTTCGGCGGCGAGTTCCCCGGGCACGACGTCATCCCCCGGCTGTTCACCGTGCACGTCCTGCTGGTCCCCGGCCTGCTGCTGGCCCTGGTCGGGGCGCACCTGACGCTGGTGGTGGTGCTGAAGCACACCCACTGGGCCGCCCCCGGCCGTACCAACCGCAACGTGGTGGGGATGCCGTTCTTCCCCCAGTTCCTGACCCGCACGACGGGCCTGCTGTTCGCGGTGGGCGGCGTGATGGCGCTCTCGGCGTTCCTCGCCGAGGTCAACCCGGTCTGGCGGTACGGCTCCTACCGCCCCGACGTGGTCGGCACGGGCGCGCAGCCGGACTGGTACATCGGCTTCATCGAAGGGGCGCTGCGGCTGATGCCGGCCGCGGAGACCAGGGTGCTCGGGCACACCCTGTCCTGGAACGTGCTGCTGCCCGCCCTGGTGGTGCCCGGCCTGCTGTTCGCGGCGCTGTACGCCTACCCCTTCGTGGAACGGTGGCTCGACCCCGGCACCGGCGAGCACCACCTGTGCGACCGCCCGCGCAACAGGCCCACCCGCACCGCGCTGGGCACCGCCGGGATCACCGTCTACGCGGTGCTGCTGGTCGCCGGCGGCAACGACGTGATCGCGTACACCTTCGGGCTCGACGTCAACGCGCTCACCGTGGTGCTGCGGACGGCGCTGGTCGTGCTGCCGCCGGTGGTCTTCCTGCTCACCCGGCGCCTCTGCCTGGCCCTCCAGGCCCGGGACCGCGACCGGCTGCTGGACGGCGACGAGACCGGCCGGATCGACCAGGCCCACGACGGCGGCTTCTCCGGCCACCACCGCCCGCTGCCCGAGGCCGAGCGGTACGTGCTGCTGGCGCGCGCCGAGGCGGAGCCGGTCACCGCCCCGCAGGGGGCGCCGCGGCACGAGCGGGTGCGCGCCGCCGCGAGCTCCTGGTTCCACCGCGACCGGGTCGAACTGCCCGCCACCGCACGGGAGTCGGAGCGGATGGCGGCCGTCCTCACCGCCCCGGCCCACCCCGCTCCCCCGGCCGTCCCGGCGCCCGGGGCGGGCCCGGGCGGCCCGCTCCGGCGGCTGCTGCGCCGGCTCAGCCCGCGCCGTGGTCGCGGTACTGGAAGATGAAGCCGGCGACGGCGAGCGCGAGCACCAGGGCGCCGACGACGATCAGCCAGCGGGCGAACACCAGCCCCAGGGCGAAGACCGTCACACCGACCGCCGCGAGGACCGGGTAGCCGCTGCGGGCCGGGAAGAACCCCACCGGCCCGGCGGCCTCCGCGATCTCGGCCTCCTCACGGTCCTGCGCCCGGCCGCCGCCCGACCGCCGGTACTGGACGAACCAGAACAGCGCGACCAGACCGGACATCAGGAACGCCACCGTCAGGATCGCCTTGCCGGCCGGCTCCCGGGCCCAGAGGCCGTAGACCAGCCCGGTCACCGCGAAGAACGCGGTCATCACCGCGAACAGCCACCCCTCCGCCTTCACCGCCCGCTCCCCCGTCCGCCGGTACGGCCGTACGGCACACCGGAGTCACCGGTCGGCGACTCCGCCGCGGACACCTCCGGGTGGTGCAGGTCGAAGGCCGGCGACTCCGAGCGGATCCGGGGCAGCGCGTGGAAGTTGTGCGGCGGCGGCGGGCTGGAGGTGGCCCACTCCAGCGACCGGCCCCAGCCCCACGGGTCGTCCTCGGCGACCTTCTCGCCGTACCTGGTGGTCCGCCAGACGTTGTAGAAGAACGGCAGGTTGGAGACCCCGAGCAGGAACGAGCCGATCGAGGCGCACACGTTCAGGGCCGTGAAGTCGTCCACCGCCAGGTAGCTCGCGTAGCGGCGCGGCATCCCCTGGGCGCCCAGCCAGTGCATCACCAGGAAGGTGGTCTGGAACCCGGTGAACAGGATCCAGAAGTGCGCCTTCCCCAGCCTCTCGTCGAGCATCTTCCCGGTGAGCTTCGGCCACCAGAAGTAGAAGCCCGCGAAGGTGGCGAAGACGACCGTCCCGAACAGCACGTAGTGCAGGTGGGCCACCACGAAGTAGCTGTCGGTGACGTGGAAGTCGATCGGCGGCGCCGCCAGCAGCACCCCGCTCAACCCGCCGAACAGGAAGGTCACCAGGAAGCCGACCGACCAGAGCATCGGGGTCTCGAAGGAGAGCGAGCCGTTCCACATCGTCCCGACCCAGTTGAAGAACTTCACCCCGGTGGGCACCGCGATGAGGAAGGACATCATCGCGAAGAACGGCAGCAGCACCTGGCCGGTGGCGAACATGTGGTGCGCCCACACCGACATGGACAGCGCGGTGATGGCGATGGTCGCGCCGACCATCCCGTGGTAGCCGAACAGCGGTTTGCGGCTGAACACCGGGATGATCTCGCTGATGACGCCGAAGAACGGCAGCGCGACGATGTACACCTCCGGGTGGCCGAAGAACCAGAACAGGTGCTGCCACAGCAGCGCCCCGCCGTTCGCCGCGTCGAAGGCGTGCGCGCCGAACTTGCGGTCCGCCTCCAGGCAGAGCAGCGCGGCGGTCAGCACCGGGAAGGCCAGCAGCACCATGACCGAGGTGAACAGCACGTTCCAGGTGAAGACCGGCATCCGGAACAGCGTCATGCCCGGCGCCCGCAGGCAGGTGATGGTGGTGATGAAGTTGACCGCGCCCAGGATGGTGCCGAGGCCGGCCACCACCAGGCCGAACGCCCACAGGTCCCCGCCCGCCCCCGGCGAGAACAGCGGGCCGTTCAGCGGCGCGTAGGCGAACCAGCCGAAGGAGGGCGCGCCCCCGGTGGTGAGGAAGCCGCTCAGCACCGTCAGCCCGCCCAGCAGGAACGCCCAGTAGGTGAAGGCGTTCAGCCGGGGGAAGGCGACGTCCGGCGAGCCGATCTGCAGGGGCATGATCGCGTTGGCGAACCCGGCGAAGGTCGGGGTGGCGAACAGCAGCAGCATGATCGTGCCGTGCATGGTGAACAGCTGGTTGTACCGCTCGTTCGACAGCAGCCCGGTGTCCGGCCCCAGCAGCTGGGCCCGCATCAGCAGCGCGAGCACGCCCCCGACCAGGAAGAAGCCGAAGGCCGTCGCCAGGTAGAGGTTCCCGATGACCTTGTGGTCCGTGGTGAACAGCCAGCGCAGCAGCGTGCTGCCCTGCCGGACCCTCACCCGGGTGCGGTCCCGCGCGGGGGGCGGCGCGGTGGACGAAGCGTTCATGGAACCTCCGCAGCGGAGCCGGTGACACCCCCGGTCGCGGCGCCGACCCCCTCCCCGGCCCGGCGGAGGGCCCGCCCTCGCACGCCATCGCCGACCCTAGCGGCGGCGGCCCGGGCCGCCGGGGCGCCACGCGGTACGGCCCGTCGACCGGGCGCGGCGCTCCCGCGGACCGGGGCTTCGCTTACGCGGGCCGGGGCTCCGGGGGGTCCGGGCTCAGCGCTCCCGCAGGTCGGGGACCACCTCGCGCAGGCGCTCGGCGCCGATCGCGCCCGCCCGCAGCAGGACCGGCACCTCGCCGGTGATGTCCACGATCGAGGAGGGCACCGCGGCCGCGGTCGGGCCCCCGTCGAGGTAGACGGCCACCGAGTCGCCGAGCATGCCCTGGGCGGCGTCGCAGTCCTGCGGCGAGTCGTGCCCGGTCAGGTTCGCGCTGGAGACGGCCAACGGCCCCGTGGCGTTGAGCAGTTCGATGGCGACCGGGTGCGCGGGCATCCGCACCGCGACCGTCCCGTTGGTCTCGCCGAGGTCCAGCTCGACCGAGTCCAGGTGGCGGGCGACCACGGTCAGCCCGCCCGGCCAGAACTCCTTGACCAGGTCCCGCGCGCGCTCCGTCACCTCGACCAGCCCGTCCAGCGCCTCCGGGGAGCCGACCAGCACCGGCGAGGGCATGTTCCGTCCCCGGCCCTTGGCACGCAGCAGGCGGTCGACGGCCCGCGGTGCGAAGGCGTCCGCGCCCACGCCGTACACGGTGTCCGTGGGCAGGACGACGAGTTCACCACGGCGCACCGCGGCTACGGCCTCGCGCAGCCCGGCCGCGCGCTCCGACGGGTCCGAACAGTCAAAACGACGAGTCATCAGGGGTCTCCACCGGCGGGCCGCCGGCCCGCCCCGTTCCTCCGGCCCGGCCACCTCTCCGGCCGGACACGACCTGGTCAGCCTACCCGTCCCGCTCCCGCCGCCCGGCCACGCCCCGGGGTCGCGGTGTGCGGGGCTCCTCGGCCGCCCGGGTGGCTCGGGACAGTGCCGCCGTACCGGGCCGCCTTCCCCGGGGGCGGCCGGTGGCGGGCGGACGTAGGTTGCGCACATGACCAGTGACGAGACGGTCCCGGCCGTGGGAGTGCGTCCGCTGGACGAGGTGTTCGCCGCGATCGACAAGGTCAACCGGCGGCCCCGGCCCTGGACCGGCTTCGAGCACGGCGTGCTCGGCGCCTACCGGTGGGCCGCCGGCGCCCAGGTCGCGGCCCCGGTCACCGCCGCCGCCACGGCCGGCTCCATCGGCCCGTGCCTCGCCCAGCTGCTGGCCGAGTGCCAGGCCGCCGCCGTCCGCCTCCACCTCGTCCGCACCCAGGGGGCGGACCACACCTACGTCCTCGGCGTCCACCGGGCACTGGCCTGGCTCTGCGGGCTGCACGAGGACCGTCCCTGAACGACCGTCCCCGAGCCCGCCGGGCCCGGGGCGTCGAACGGGTGGCGCACGGCGGTGAACAGGGCGCAGGCCCGGTCAGTAGTAGTGGCGACGGCCGCCGACGGCGTGCCCGAGCGTTCCGGCGAGCCACAGGACCAGGCCGACAACGGCCAGCACGATGCCGATGGTCCACAGGATCGAGATTCCGGTGACGAAGCCGATGATGAGCAGGATGACTCCGAGGAGTATCACGAGGGTCTCCCGGGTTGGTGGGTGGCTGTCGGCGGGGGCGGCCCGGTCGGCTCGAACCGGCCGCAGCGGTCGTCCCCGGGGATCGGGGCCCGTCCTGCCCGGCCCGTCTCCACACCCCCCGCGTCTACCGCGCCGCGGCCCGGGCAAACCGCCCCGCCGCTCCCCCGTCAGCGCCGGTGGCGGCCGCCCTGCCGGCGGGGCGGTGCGGCCACCCGGGGCGCGGGCAGGAAGAGCCGGGCCAGCTCGCGGCCCAGGTTGACGCCGATGGCGAGGGCCATCGCCATCGCGGCGGCCCGCCCGATGCCGCTCAGCCCGATCTCGGGCTCGCCCCGGACGAAGGCCAGCATCCCGAAGTACAGCACCGAGCCGGGCAGCAGCGGCCCCAGGGCGGCGGTGATGTGCGGCAACGCCGAGCTGCCCCGGCAACGCGCCATGAGCTGGCCGGACAGGCCCACCAGCCCGGCGGCCAGACCGGTGGCCAGGATCGGCTCGCCGCCCGCGTTCACCAGCACCCCGTACGTGGTCCAGCCGGCCGCGCTGTTCAGCAGGACCGCCGGCAGCGTGGCCGGCTCGGTGTTCAGCAGCACCGCGAATGCCAGGGTGAGCAGCACCGCGGCGGCGAGCTGCAGCGGGGGGTTGACCGCCCCGGGCGGGACGTCCTGGGCGGCGAGGTCGGCACCGTTGTTGACGCCGACGTAGAGCACCGTCATCACCCCGACCACCACGCCGGTCATCAGGTAGAGCGCTTCGAGCAGCCGGGCGGCGGCGGTGAGGTAGAAGCCCGCCAGGCCGTCCTGGGCCGCCGCCACCATGGGCCACCCCGGCAGCACCGCGAACAGCCCGCCGGTGATCACCACCGATCCGCGCAGGTGCAGACCGTTGAACGACAGCAGGATGCCGATCACGGCGGCGGGCACCGCCGCCACCACGAACTGGTAGAACGCCGGGAGGTCGTGGCGCGCCACCAGGGCCGAGAAGCGCTCGCCCACCAGCGCGGCGACGACGGCGCTGGCGAACACCAGCCAGGCCCGGGCGTCGGCCCGGCCGCCGATCAGCAGCGTGGCGGCCCCGGCCATCCCGCCGCAGGAGAGCACGAACAGCCGGCCGGAGTACCGGCGGCGGCGCCGGCGGGCCGCCACCAGGCGGCCGTGCGCCTCGGGGACGGCCATCCCGCCCACGGCGATCTCGGTGACCAGCCGGAACACCAGGGCCAGCCGCGCGTAGTCGACGGCCGGGCGGCGCACCGAGCACTCGGCGGTCAGCGAGGGCTCCGACGGGCCGGGCTGGTAGGAGATCGCCACCCGGGTGAAGGTCACCTGCGGGTCGCAGGGCTGGACCCGGTAGGCGTGGGCGACGGCGAGCATCGCGGCCTCGACGTCCTCCGCCGCCTCGCCGCTGGCCAGCAGCAGCTCGCCGACCAGCAGCGCGAGGTCCAGCACCCGGGCCGGCTCGACGCCCGTCGGCGGGTCCGCACCGGCCCCCTCCGGCGCGGGCCGGCGGTCGGCCGTGGGGGTGCGCAGCAGCGGCAGCATCAGGTCGGGCCAGGGAACCGCGGTGCCGTCACCGTCCGGTCCGGGCCGGGCGCCCGCCCCGCGCTTCCCGGACGCGGGGGCCTGGGGCGGCACCCGTTCGGGCCGGGTGGGGTGTCCTTCCGGGCCGGCGGGCGCACCGAGCTGCTCGTGTTCCGTCATCGCGACTCCCTGACCCCACCCCCTCCGCCAACACCGTGCAGCCCTTCAACTACCCGGAGTGACGCTGCGGCGAACGCGCCACACCCGGCACACCCGTACGAACCGGAGCACGACCGGCCGTACACGCCCCAGCACCCCGCGCGTGCCGACCTCGGAGGCGGGGGCCAGCCGGGCCCCGGGGCCGCGGTGGCACCGACGGGGCGTGGCCGCGCGACGACGGCGGACAGGCGGCGACCGGGAGGCGGCCGGGTCAGAACCGCGGCGTCAGCAGGCTCGCCAGCTCGGCCTCGAAGAGCAGCCCGGGACGGAAGCCCATGCCGGTGAAGTGTCCGGCGAGCTCCAGGGACAGCACGCCGTGCAGACGGGTCCAGAAGGCCAGGAAGCGGTGGAGCACCTCGGGCGGGGCCGGCTGCTCGCCCGCCCAGTCCCGGTGGCCCAGCAGGTGGGTGGTGAACGGCGCCTCCGGGGCGTCCGCTCCGGCCGGGGCGAGCGCCGCGCAGGCGTCGACCAGGGTTCGCATGACCTCGTCGGCGATGGCGGTGGTGTCCTCGGGCGCGCGGTAGCCGGGCACGGGGGTGCCGTAGATCAGGAAGTACCGCTGGGGGTCGGCCAGCGCCCAGTCGCGCAGGGCGTGGGCGAGCCCGGCCAGGTCGGCGCCCTCGGCGGCGGCCGCGCCGAGGGTGTCGGCGAGGCTGCGATACGCGTCCCGGACGAGCTCGGTGATCAGCTCGTCGCGGCCGGCGAAGTAGCGGTAGAGCGCGGGGCCGCTCATGCCCATCCGCTTGGCGATCGCGTTGACGGAGAGCGCCGAGGCGCCCGCCGTGGCGATCTGCTCCCAGGCGTGCGCCTTGACCTCTTCGCGCACCTGGGCCCGGTAGCGCTCGCGCGGGGTGTCCGCGCCCGTCCTCGCCATGGCCCTCGCCCGCTCCCCGCGTCGCCCGACTACATGTTCACGCTTCCGTTAGAAGGTATCACGGAACCTGTTGACGCCCCGGCCCTCATGGAGTTACAACTTCTAACGAAGGCATGAGCATCTAGCTCGCAAGGCGTCCGAGCCGTCCCGACGGCCGACCAGTGAATGGGGAGTTCCATGTCCGCCACGCGCAGCTCCACCCGCGGCACCGGCATCCGCACCGCCCTGCTGACCCTCCCGCTCGCCCTCGGGCTGCTCGGCGCCGCCGCCGCACCGGCCGGGGCCGCCACCGCCCACCGCCCCGGCTCCTCGCTCACCTGCGGCGGGGCGGGCGTCGACCCCGACGCCCGCGTCCGCTACCGGACGGAGGCGGTGATCCACGCACCGCTGCGGACGGTCTGGCGACTCCAGACCGACGTGGCGCGCTGGCCCGACTGGCAGGCGCCGGTGCGGAGCGCCGAGCGCCTCGACGGCGGCCCGCTGCGCCCGGGGTCGGCGTTCCACTGGACCACCCCGCTGCCCCCGAACCCCGCCTCGGCCGACCCCGTCCTGGAGATCACCTCCACCGTCCGGCAGCTGCGGTCCGGCGCCTGCATCCGCTGGACCGGCCCGGCGGTCGCGACCGGGCTGCGGATCGACGGCGTCCACGTGTGGAACTTCACCGAGGTCCCCGGCGGCGTCCTGGTGCGCACCGAGGAGACCCACACCGGCCCCCAGGTCGACGCGAACGTCCCCGCCGCCACCGACATCCTCCGCCAGGGCCTCGAAGGGTGGCTGCAGGACCTGAAGACCGCCGCCGAGGCCCGCACCCGGTAGGACCGGCCGACCCGACCGACTCGCCGGACTGTCCCGCCGGGCCGACTCGCGGACCCCGCGCATGGAAGCCCGCGCCCCGGGCAGACGCCGCCCGGGGCGGACCTTCGCCCCGTCGACGAGAGGAGGCACCCGCCGTGGGTACCGAGGAGAAGCTGCGCAACATGGCGGAGAAGGCCAGCGGCAAGGCCAAGGAAGCGGCCGGGAAGGCCACCGGCGACCGTTCGACCGAGCTCAAGGGCAAGGCCGAGCAGGCGAAGAGCGACCTGAAACAGGCCGTGGAGAAGGTCAAGGACGCGGGCAAGCACTGATCCGGCACCCGGCCGGTCGTCCCCGGACGGCCGCCGGGTGTCCGCGCTTCCACCGCGCCCGGCGCACCGGCGTCGCCGGCCGGCCCGGGCACGGACCCCCGGAGCCCCTCAGGGGGCGAGCAGCCCCTGCCGCTCCGCGTAGGCCGCGAGGCCGTCGGCGGTAGCGCCGGCCCACCCGAGGTAGCCGTCCGGCCGGACCAGGAACACCCCGGTGCCGTACGCCTCGTAGGCCGGGATGCGGACCACCGGGGCGGTGACGGCGGGCAGCGGGGTGTCCGTGCCGACGGTGAGCAGCGTCCAGTGCGGGCCGCGGAAGGCGTCGAACAGCCGGGTGCCGCCCCGGCGGCCGTCGGGGGCGCGGTCGCCGGCCCGCAGCGCGTCCGCCGGGAGGTCCTGGCGGGTCTCCACCGAGAGCGCGGACTCCCGGTAGCCGAGGTCGAGTTGCTGGGTCGCCCGGCCGCGGCGCTGCTCGCCGCGGTGGACCCTGGTGGACAGTTCCAGCATCGCGGCCGCGTTGCCGCGGCGCTCCTCCTGGTAGCTGTCGAGCAGCCCCTCCCCCGCTCGCCCGGTCAGCACCGCGGCCAGCTTCCAGCCCAGGTTGTAGGCGTCCTGGACGCTGGTGTTCAGGCCCTGCCCGCCGGCCGGCGAGTGGACGTGCGCGGCGTCGCCCGCCAGGAAGACCCGGCCCGCGCGGAAGCGGTCGGCGAGCGCGGCGCGCGGGCGGAACTCGGAGATCCAGCGCAGTTCGGTGACCTGCTCGGCGGCCAGGTGGGAGCGGGCCGCGACCACCGTGCGCAGCCCGTCGACGGTGAGGTCGACGGCCGTCCCCTCCGGGAACTGGGCGACCAGCTGGAAGTCCTCGGTGCCGCCGAGCGGGCAGATCGCCAGCATCCCCTCCTCGGAGCCGAACACGTGCCAGTGCTCGCGGTCCAGCCCGTCGATCCGGACGTCCGCGACCAGCATCGGGTCCGGGTCGACGGTCTCGCCGGTCATCCCGATGCCGAGCAGTCGCCGCACCGTCGAGCGGCCGCCGTCCGCCGCGACGACGTACCGCGCCCGGACCGGGCCGCCGGTAGCGAACTCGGCGGTCACGCCCTCCTCGTCCTGCGCCAGGCCGACCAGCTCCCGGCCGAACGCGACCTCGCCGCCCAGCTCGCGCAGCCGCCCGTACAGCACCTGCTGGGTGCGCCACTGGGGCAGCATCAGCGCCTCGGTGTACGGCTCGGCCTCGGAGGGCTCGGTCGGGTCGAACATCCGGCGCTCGCCCTGCGGTTCACCGTCCCGCCAGAACAGGTTGGGCGGGTAGTGCCCGGCGACCGCGCGGACCCGGTCGAGCACGCCGAAGTCGTCGAGCACCTCCAGCGTGCGCGGCTGGAGGCCCTTGCCGCGCGAGCCGGGGAAGAGTTCGGCGCCGCGCTCGACCACCAGCGCGGCGACGCCGTGCCGGGCGAGGTCGAGCGCCAGGGCCAGTCCGGTGGGCCCGGCGCCGATGACCAGGACATCCGTGTGCATGCCGTGAGAAGCCACGACAACCTCCTTAACGTTGTTAAGTAGCCGTTGCCGACAGCGTGCACTTAACGGCGTTAAACTGTCAACCGTGACCCCCCAGAGAACCCCCAAGCTCGACCGCGGCCAGGTCGTCGACACCGCGCTGGACCTGCTGAACGAGGCCGGCCTGGACGGCCTGACGCTGCGCGCCATCGCCGCCCGGCTCGACGTCAAGGCGCCCGCGCTGTACTGGCACTTCAAGGACAAGCAGGCGCTGCTGGACGAGATGGCGACCGAGATGATGCGCCGCATGACGGCCCAGGCGGCGGCGGACGCGGGCGCCGGGGCGGACGGGGCCGACGCGGCCAGCGGGGCAGACGGAGCCGGTCGCGCCCCGGCCCCGGGCGACTGGCGGGAGACCTACCTGCGGACCATGCGCACCCTGCGCGCCGAGCTGCTGCGCTACCGCGACGGCGCGAAGGTCTACAGCGGCTCCCGGTTCACCGACACCGGCTACGCGGCCGAACTGGACACCTGGCTGCGCCTGCTGGTCGAGTCCGGGTTCACCCCGGTGGCCGCCGCCCGCGCCTGGCAGACCGCCTACAGCTACACCATCGGCTACGTCATCGAGGAGCAGGCCATGGGCCCCAACCCCTTCGACGGCGAGGAGGGCTACGACCTGGACGCCCGCGCCGAGCGCCTGGCCGCCCACCCGCTGGCCGCCGAATCGGGCCGGGTGATGTTCCAGGACTTCGACGAGGGCTTCGAGCAGGGCCTGGCGGCGGTGCTCGCCGGGGTCGAGGCCACCCTGCTCGGCTGACGGCTCCGGCGCGGTCGTCCGCCGTCGGCCGTTCGCCGTTTCACCGGTTCGCCGTTCGCCGGTTCGCCGTTTCGCCGTTTCACCGGTTCGCCGCTTTGCCGTCCCGGAAACGACCGCACCGCCGGGCCCATAGCAGGGCCCGGCGGTGTCCGTGCCGCGCGGGAGCGCGGGTCAGGCGGTCATGAACTCGCCCACCCGCAGCGCCCGCTTCACGATCCGGACGTCCCCGATGTACCCGTGGAAGACCTTGTCCAGCACCCCCGCGTACGCGTAGCCGCCCAGCATCCACGGCCGTCCCAGCGTGGTCAGCCCGACCGCGGGCGTCGACGGGTTGCGCGCCACCTCGCAGCCGTCGACGTACATCCGGCTGAGCTTCCCTTCGTTGACCACCGCGACGTGCCACCAGTGGTCCAGCGGCAGCTGGTGGCCCCAACAGGTGGACGCCCCGGTCTGGTTGAGCGGGTAGACGCACCACTGGAGGGCCGGCGCCTCGGAGACGCTGAGCGTCACGACCGGCTCGTCGGCGTCCGTCCCGGGCCCGCTCCTGCCCGCCTCTCCGCTCGTCCCCCAGCGGCTGAGCAGGGCGGACCAGCGGCTCTGCGCGGAGTCCCAGTCGGCGGGCAGCTTGAAGAAGGCCTCGACGGTGAACCCGCGCTCGAAGGTCTCCCGGTTCACCGGCGCGGTGGGCACCGTCTGCAGGTAGCCGCCGCGGACCGGCGAGCGGGTGCCCCTGAACAGCAGGCTGCCGTGGCCCGGCTGGTCCGGGTGGTGCTCGGCGGACCAGCTGAGCGCGCCGTCGGGCGTGCCCGGGGCGCTCTGCCAGAGCAGGTCGTTGCCCTGCCCGCTCAGGTCCTTGACGACCTGCTGCGGGGTGACGGCCGCACCGTCCGCGCCGCCGTTGTCGAACCGCCAGTAGGCCACCGTGTCGCGGACCAGCAGCTCCCCCGCCCGGCGCGCCGGGCGCTGCGGGACGGGCGCGAAGCCGGCGAAGCGGCGCTCGAAGTCGATCGCGAGCGAGAAGCGGTCCACGTCCGAGGTCAGCTCGACGTGCTGGGCCGCCAGCGCGTTGCGCTCCTCGGCCGCGATCTGCTGGATCCACGGCGAGAAGGTCGACACGTCGACGGTGCCGCGGTCGAGGTCGAAGCGGTAGGCCCGGATCATCGCCGCACCGCCGTAGTAGCGGTCCTGGTAGTTGGTGATGTGCACGTGCACGTCGTGGCCGGCCCTGTTCCGCAGCACGGTGCGCCCGGGCGGCCAGTAGTGCCCGTTGACGGTCAGGAAGATCTGGTCGTTGCCGTCGATCAGCCGCTCCCAGAGCCGCTTCCCGTTGTCGGACAGCTCGGCGCGGCCGCCGTCGTCGGCGTGCGCCAGGTCGTGGGTGGTCAGGATCACCGGAAGCTTGGGGTTCGCCGCGATCACCCCGTTCGCCCAGGCGAAGCCCGCGTCGGAGAGCCGCCAGTCCAGCGAGAGCACCATCCAGTCGCGGCCCGCCGCCCGGAACACGTGGCAGGTGTTGTAGCCGTCCGGGCTGGAGCCGCGGTAGCCGGAGGTGCGGGCGGCCCTGGCCTTGCCGAAGGTCTCCAGGTACGGGGTGGTGCCGCGCTGGTCGTCGGTCGAGGAGCGGACGTCGTGGTTGCCCGCGAGCACGCCGTAGGCGGCGCCCGCGTCGTCCAGCAGGCCGAACACCTTGGTGACGGCGGCGTACTCGACGGCCAGGCCATTCTCGGTGACGTCGCCGAGGTGGGCCAGGAAGACGATGTTGTCGTCCGTCCCGTCCTCCCGGTTGACCCCGCCGTCCAGCACGTAGCGGACCGAGGCCTCCAGCGGCGCCGGGTGGATCCGGTCCTGGTCGAACAGGTACTGGGTGTCCGGCATGACCACGACGGTGAACTGCCGGGCGTCCGGGTCGGGCTGCCACCGCCCCTTCCCCTTGCCCTTCTTGGGCGCCTTCACGGCCGCACCCGCCGCGCCCGCCGCCTCGGGCCCGGCCGCCTGCGCCGGCACCGCGCCGAGCAGACCGAGCCCGGCGGTGCCGACCCCCGCGCCCAGCAGACCGGCCCCGCGCAGGAACCGGCGCCGACTGTCCGCGGCCGGCCCCTCGCCGTCGAGGTCGGCCGTCCGCGGGCAGCCGCACTCGTGCTCGGTCGCCTGGTTGTCGTGCATGTTCGCTCCCGGAAGTGGTGTGGGCCCTGACGGTAGGGACCGGGACTGGTCGGAGATCATCGGGCGGGCCATGCCCCGGTGAACAGCGGCCGAATCCGCCGGGCTTCGGGACCCGGGCGGCGGGCGGCGGCGGGCGGCGGTGGGCATCGGCGGGCCGGTGCGGGCGGGAGCCCCGCGGGCGTGTGCCGACGCCGGAACCGGGTAGGCGCGCCGACGGAACACAACCGGCCGAATCCGTTCGGGGGCCGTCATGGCCGTACGACCCAGCCCAGACCTGCCGCACGCGGGCGGGGCCCGCCGCCGGAGCGGCGAGCGCCACGACTTCCCGCACACCCCGCAGGGCCCCGGCCGGACGATGCCCCAGCTCCGGCCGCAGGAGACGGTGCGCCGGGGCACCGAGCCGGTGACCGCCCGATCGGACCTGGAGCTGCGGCGGGTGCTCTCCCGGGTCTTCCTCGTCCTGTTCCTCGGCGGGGCGGTGGCGTTCGCCGTGCTGGCCGCGCTGGCCGGCCCGGGCCCCGCGCCCAACCAGGGGACCTACGCATTCTTCGCCGCCCTGTGCGCCGGGTTCGCCGGCATCACCGCGCTCGACCTGCTGGTGATCCGGCGCCGCCTGGCCGCCGGCCAGGGCCGCGACCGGGCGGGCGGCCCGGGGAGCACAGACTCGGGGACCACGGCCTCAGGAATCAGGCCTCCCGGGCCTCCAGGACACCCGGGCCCCGACCGGCGGGACTGAGCGTGCGGCCCCCGACCGTCGCCCGCCCAACCGTCACCGGCGCCTCAACCATCCCACCGGGTCTGGCCCGGTGGCCGTTCGGCAGACCGCGGGTTTGCATGGAGTCACCGAGCCCCCAGCGATCCGGAGGTAGCGCCGTGTACGAGATGTGGGCCGAGCACGACCCGGCGGTCTCCCCACCCGCCGTGGTGTGGCACGTGGTGGCCAAGGACGACGCGAGCTCCTCGCTGTGCGGGCGGTTCCTGGAGCCCTCCCAGCGCGTCGTCCCGGTGGGCGACGGCGCCGGTGCGGCCGGGCCGGACCGGTACTGCGACCCCTGCCTGGTCACCGTGCGCGAGGCCTTGGCCGCCAGCGCTCGGTGACCTTGTCGTTGCGACCTCCGCCCTCCGTCGCCTTCCTCTTCCTGCCCACGACCACGCGCTCACGGCCCACGTGTTCACGACGACGTGCTCACGGCTCACGATGAGGTGCTCACGGCAGCGGCACCGCCATCAGGCACGGGTGCCGACTGCCGATCGCGGGAGCCGCCAGGACGGTGGCCACCCCGCCGGTGATCTCCACCCGAAGGTCGCCGTCCGAGCTCTCCCAGACCAGGCCCCCGCCGGGCCCCACGGCCTGCGTCTCGTACACGACGACGACGGACGGTGGAGCGTGCCCGCCGATCGGGCCGGGGAGCGTCACCGCGTAGCGGCGGGTGAGGCTTTTCATCTCGGCCTCCTTCTCCCCCCTCCCTGCGCCATGGATTCTCCCCCCATCCGGCCGCTTGTACACGGAGGACCATTGCCCTTCCCGGGGCGACCGGCGCCGTTCCCGTGTCTGCCCGGGCCCGGTGCGCCCGCACAGCGACGCGGCCGGCATGCCGCTGTCCGGGTGACGGGACCCGGCGACGCCGCAGGGCGAACCGTCGCGGTATGGGTCATCGTGACGTGAGAGGACGACACCCGGCCGAGCCCGAGGAGACCGCCCGTGGGAGTGAACGGCGCCGGACCGGACCGGCGGCCCGTGCCGCTGGGCAGCCGCCGTCCCCGGGTGTCGGCGCGCCGGACCCGGACGGGGGCTCCGGGCCCGGGCCCCGACCCGTATCCGTCCGGGGAGCACGTCCCCTCCGGACTGCGGACGACGGCCGGGTACACCTGGCGGCTGGTGCTGCTCGGGCTCGCCGCCTACCTGGTCGTCGACGTCCTCGCCCGGCTCGAACTGCCGGTCGTCGCACTGTTCGTAGCGCTGGTGATCACCTCCGTGCTGCGCCCGCCGGTCGACCTGCTGGCCCGCGGCATGCCGCGCTCGCTCGCCGTCCTGGTCGTCCTCCTCTGCGCCCTCGCGGTCGTCGGCGGGGTGCTGGCGCTGGTCGGCACCACCGTCGCCGACGAGTGGGGCCGGCTGGGCAACGAGCTGCGCGGCGGCCTCTCCCGGATCGACCACTGGCTCACCGGCGCCCCCTTCCACCTGCGGCCCGGCACCGTCACCGACCTGCGGGCCAAGATCGGCGCGTTCATCTCGGCCCACCGCTCCACCCTGCTCAGCACCGCGCTGAGCGGCGCCGGCCGGATCGTCGAGCTGGTCACCGGGCTGGCGCTCGCGGTGTTCTGCTCGGTGTTCTTCCTCCACTCCGGCGACCGGATGTGGTCCTGGGCGCAGCGGCAGCTGCCGGTCCGGAGCCGTTCGGCCTGGGACCGCGCCGGCCGCGCCGCCTGGCTCACCTTCGCGGGCTACACCCGGGGCGTGCTGATCGTGGCGGCCTCCAACGCGGTGCTGGTGGGCATCGCGCTGGCGATCCTGCGGGTGCCGCTGGTCCTGCCGCTGATGGTGCTGGAGTTCGCGGCGACCCTCATCCCGCTGATCGGTTCCCCGATCGCCCTGGCGGTCGCCGCCGTGGTCGCGCTCGCCGCCCGGGGGCCGGTGATCGCGCTGCTGGTGCTCGCACTGATCGTGGTCATCGGCCAGATCGAGGGGCATCTGCTGCATCCGCTGGTGCTCAGCTGGTCCGTCCGCATCCACCCGGTGGTGATCGCGGTGTCGGTGGCCGGCGGCGCGGTGCTGGCGGGGGTCCTGGGCGCGGTGGTGGCGGTGCCGGTGGTGTCGGTCGGCTGGGCGGTGCTCGGCGAGCTGCGCACCCGCGGCACGCCCGGCCTCCCGGGGGTGCAGGCCGCTGCGGCGGGCGACCGGCCCGGCCGCGGAGCGGACCGGGGTCGGCGACCGGAGCAGGGCGGGGGCGGCCGGCCCGGCGAGTGAGGGCGCGGCGCCTGTTCGTCACAGGCCCGGCTCGTCGTCGGGCCCCCGGTCCGCCGTCAGCAGCCGACGCCGGCCGCGCGCCGCGCTCCCCCGTGCCGGCGCCTACCAGCCCGGGCACGGTGCCTCTCCCATCCCGTTCACCGGCGACACGGGTCGCCCTCCCCACCGCCCGGCTGGTCCGCCCGGCCCCCGCAGTGGGGCCGTTGGGCCCTGGCCGCGCGGCCGGGGGCCCGGGATCCTGGTCGCCGGTATGCGCCGGCTGGGAGTGGAAGGGCCTGGGGATGGGCGAGTTGGTCACGGTGAGGGCGTTCGAGGGGCTGACCGGCGAGGTCCTGGCCGAGACGCGGGCCCGGGTGGCCGCCGCGGCGGCGGCTCCGGGGGTGGGGACGCTGGTGGAGGCCCTGCGGGTCCGGCTCGCGGCCGTCGCCGGGGGCGTGCTGGCGCAGGTGAACGCCGAGGTGGACGGTCGGCGGATCCGCGTCCAGGAGGCCGCGGCCGGGCTGGGCGACTCGATCGACCGGGTGAGCGACGCGCTGCGCGGCAGGATCAGGGCCGTCACGGGGGCCTGGGCGCCGCGCCCCTGGCCGGGCCACCGTGCGCCGGACTCCGGTGGGCCGGGCGGCGGTGGGCCGGGCGGCGGGGCCGTCCGCGAGCTCCGGGTGGTCCGCCGCAAGGAGCCCTCGCTGGTGTGGTGCTCACCGGCGGCCGCCGCCCGGACCATGGACGCGATGGACTACGACATCCACCTGTTCACCGATCCGGCGACCGAGACCGACGCCGTGGTCTACCGGGTCGGGCCGACCGGCTACCGCCTCGCCCGTACCGTCCCCGCCGGACCGCCCGGCCGCCGGACCTCGCCGATCACCCTCAGCCCGTACGGCGCGCCCCGGCTGACGGAGGCGCAGGCCGTCGACCGGCTGGCGGGCGCGGAGCTGCCGTTCCTGTTCTTCGCCCACCCGGTCAGCGGCCGGGGCCGGGTGCTCTACCGCCGCTTCGACGGCCGGCTCGGCCTGATCGCCGGGCACGCCTGACGGCCGCGGGGCCCTTTCCAGCACCCCGGACCCTTGGGCGGAACCGCGCCGCGCCCCCGCCGAGCGGTCGCTCGACGGG
>NZ_JBHUAL010000133.1:0-12923 GCF_042789775.1 Kitasatospora sp. NPDC056800
GAGGAGTTGAACCCCCGGCGGTCGGCGGCGCGGCATCCGTTGTTCCAGGTGATGCTGGCCTTGCAGAACACCGAGCAGGCCCGGTTCGAACTGCCCGGCCTGGAGGTGGCGGAGGAGCCGGTGGGCACGGGCGTGTCCCGGGTCGACCTCACCCTCAGCCTGGTCGAGGAGCCGGGTGGCGGGGTGCGCGGGGTCGCGGAGTTCGCGACGGACCTCTTCGACCGGTCCACCGTCGAGGGGTTCCTGGGCCGGTGGGTGCGCTTGCTGGAGGGGCTGGCCGCGCGGCCGGAACTGCCGGTGGCCCAGGTCGACATCCTCACGCCCGAGGAGCGGCAACACCTGCTGTCGGGCTGGAACGACACAGGCCGGGACGTGCCGGCGACGACCGTGCCGGAGCTGTTCGCCGCGCAGGCGGCCCGGACGCCCGAGGCCACGGCCCTGGTCGCCGGGGCCGCACGGCTCAGCTACGCCCAGCTGAACGCCCGGGCCAACCGGATCGCCCACTGGCTCCTCGCCCGGGGCGTCCGACCGGGCGACACGGTGGCGCTGATGTACGAGCGGTCGGCGGACCTGGTGGCCGCACTCCTCGGCGTCCTCAAGACGGGCGCGGCCTACCTGCCGGTCGACCCGGAGTTCCCGAGCGCCCGGGTGGCGCACATCCTCACCGAGGCCGCTCCCGTCCTCCTGCTCACCAGCGACGCCGTCGCCACGGGCGCCGGAGCGGGCGCCCTCGCGGAGCGCCCCTCCTCGGCGACGGTCGTCACCGACGCCCCCGATACCGCGGCCGCCCTGGCGCTGTGCCCGGACACCGACCCGGCGCCGGTCGCCGGTGCCGCGGACCCGGCCTACGTCCTCTACACCTCCGGATCCACGGGCGCGCCCAAGGGCGTGGTCGTGGAGCACGGGGCGCTGTCGAACTTCCTCGCCGACATGGCCGCGCGCTTCCCGCTGACCACCGGGGACCGCTGGCTGGGTGTGACGACCGTCGGGTTCGACATCTCCGTGCTGGAGCTCTGCCTGCCGCTGACCAGCGGCGCCACGCTGGTGCTCGCCGACCGTGACACGGCCCGCACGCCCGCCGCGCTCGCCGGTCTGCTCCGGGCCACCGGAGCCACCGTCATGCAGGCGACCCCCACGCTGTGGCGGGCGCTCGCCGAGGAGCAGCCCGAGTGCCTCGACGGGCTCCGGGTCCTGGTGGGCGGCGAGGCGCTCCCGCCCGACCTCGCGCGGACCCTCGCCGCCCGCGCCGCCGGGGTCGTCAACCTGTACGGACCGACCGAGACCACGATCTGGTCCACGGCGGCCGGCATCGCCCCCGGGGCGGCACCGGAGCGCACGCCCATCGGAACGCCGATCGCCAACACGCGGGTGCACGTCCTCGACGAGCGCCTCGGCCTGGTGCCGCCCGGCGTGGTCGGCGAGCTGTACATCGCCGGCACCGGCGTGGCGCGCGGGTACCTGGGGCAGCCGGGGCTGACCGCCCAGCGCTTCGTGGCGGACCCGTACGGCCCGGCCGGCACCCGCATGTACCGCACCGGCGACCTGGTGCGCCGGAACCGGGACGGCCTGCTGGAGTTCGCCGGCCGGGCCGACCAGCAGGTCAAGATCCGGGGCTTCCGGATTGAACCGGGCGAGATCGAGGTCCTGCTCCGGGAACAGCCCGGCGTGGCGCACGCCGTGGCGGTGGTACGGGAGGACCGGCCGGGAGACCAGCGGCTGGTCGCCTACGTGGTGCCCGACGAGCCGGCCGAAGCGCCGCACCTCGCCGAACGCCGCGACCTCCGGGACGCCCTGCGCCTGCGGCTGCCCGAGTACATGGTGCCGTCGGTTGTGCTCACCCTGCCCGCCCTGCCGCTGACCCCGAACGGCAAGCTCGACCGCCGAGCCCTGCCGGCCCCGGACCGGGGCGCCGCCGGCCGCGGGCCCGCCACCCCCCAGGAGGCGGTGCTGGCCGGGCTGTTCGCCGAGGTCCTCGGGGTGGAGCGGGTCGGCGTGGACGACGGGTTCTTCGACCTGGGCGGCCACTCCCTGCTCGCCACCCGGCTGATCGACCGCGTCCGGGACGTGCTGGGCGTGGAGCTGCCGCTGCGCGCCCTGTTCGAGACCTCCGACGTGGCCGGGCTCGCCCGCCGCCTCGACGCGGACCACGACGGCACGGCCGACGCCTTCGGTGTCGTCCTGCCCCTGCGGCCCCGCGCCGAGGGCGTGCCGCTGTTCTGCGTCCACCCGGGCGGCGGCCTGAGCTGGTCGTACGCCGGACTGCTGCGGCACCTGCCCGCGGAGGTGCCCGTCTACGGCATCCAGGCCCGTGGACTGTCCGAGCCGGACGACCTGCCGGGCAGCGTCGAGGAGATCGCCGACGACTACATCGCCGAGCTCCTCCGGCTGCGTCCCGAGGGCCCCTTCCCGTTGCTGGGCTGGTCGTTCGGCGGGGTGGTCGCCCACGCCATGGCGGCCCGGCTGCGGGAGCGCGGGTTCGACGTCCCGTTCCTGGTCCTCCTCGACGCGCAGCCCGCGCGGCCCAGGACCGCCGAGGAACTCGCCGAGGAGGCGACCCTCGACACGTCCATGGTGTACCGGACGCTGCTGACGGCGTTCGGAGTGCCCGTCGGCGACGGGGAACCGCTCACGCACGCGCGGTTCACGGAGCTGGCCCGTGAACACCACGCGGCCGTGGCCGACTTCACCGAGGACCGGATAGCCGACGTCCTGCGGGTCATGGCCAACGACCTCCGGATCACCCCCGCCCACCGGCACACGCCAGTGGCGACGGAGGCCGTCGTGTTCGCGGCCACCCGGAAGGACCCGTCCGACCTGGTCACCCCGGAGATGTGGGCCCCGTACATCGACGGGCCGCTCGACCACCGCACGGTCGACTGCGGCCACGCCGCGATGGCCGGCCCGGAGGCGCTGCGGGTGATCGGGCCGATCCTCGCCGAGAGGATGCGCCGGCTCTCCTGAGCGGCGTGCCGGGGAACCGTCGGCCGGGGAACCGCGTGCCGGGGAACCGTGGGCCCGGGCAACCGCGGCCACGGTTCCCCGGGCCCGCGGGGAGAGACCGGAGACCAGCTCCAGAAGTCCGTAGATCCGTAGACGCAGAGATTCCGTAGACGCAGAGATGAGGACATCCCATGACGAACCCGTTCGAGGACCCGGACGCCGGCTACCTCGTGCTCGTCAACGACGAGGGGCAGCACTCCCTGTGGCCGGCCTCCCTCGCGGTGCCCGACGGCTGGGCGGTCGCCCACGCCGAGGACACCCGCGACACCTGCCTGGAGTACATCGACCGGCAGTGGACCGACATGCGGCCGCGCAGCCTGGCGGGGAGCATGCAGTCATGACCGGAGCCTCCCCGATCCAGGACGCGGTCCGCCGCTACTACTCACTGGTCGACGCCAACCGCTTCGACGAACTGGTGGAACTCTTCACCGCCGACGCGACCTACGAACGGCCGGGCTACCAGCCCCTGGTCGGCCGGGGCGAACTGACCGCCTTCTACCAGGGGGAGCGGGTCATCGCCGACGGCCGGCACACGGTCGACCAGCTGCTGCTGTCCGGGCGGGAGGCCGCGGTGCGCGGCAGTTTCACCGGAACGCTCAAAGGGGGTGACGCGGTGAGCCTGCGGTTCGCCGACTTCTTCCGGACGGACGGCACCGGCCTCTTCGCCCACCGCGTCACGTACTTCTTCGCTCCCTTGGTGTGAACACCGCTGGTCTGAGTGCGAGGACGGCTACGGGGTCTCCCCGACGCGGCCGAGGACCAGCTCCACGAAGGACCGCGCCGTCGAGTTCCCGTAGAACTCGCGCGGCGTCACCTTGGGCAGCCCCCGTTGCCGCAGGTCCGACAGCATGCGGACCACCAGGAGGGAGTTGCCGCCGAGTTCGAAGAAGTTGCCGTCGGGTTCCACGTCGACACCCAGCAGACCGGACCACACGGCGAGGATCTCGGTCCCGAGGTCGCCCTTCGCCTCCGGATCCGGCGCGACGCCGTCCCGGTCCGTGACCGGTGCCGGTGCCGGTGCCGGTGCCGCGGTCGGAGCCGGGGCCGGGGCGGGGCCGGTGGACGGGGCCGGGAGCCGGGAGAGGTCCGGCTTGCCGTTGAGGGTCAGCGGGATGCCGGACACCCCGGTGAGGCCGGCCGGCAGCATGTGGTCCGGCAGCACGCGGCGGGCCGTCCGCCAGACCTGGTCCACCGAACCGCCGTCCCGGAGCACCACGTAGGCGTCGATGCGGGCGCCGGCCGGGTCCCCCGCCTCGCCCTCCCGGAAGACGACCGCCGCGTCGGCGACCCCGGGGTCCGAGGCCAGGACGGAGGTGATCTCGTCCAGCTCGATCCGGTGGCCCCGCACCTTCACCTGGTTGTCCAGCCGGCCGAGGTGGTCGAGCCGGCCGTCCGGCCTCAGCCGGCCCCGGTCGCCGCTGCGGTACACCCGCTCCCCGGTCACCGGGTCGTCGAGGAAACGCTCCGCCGTCAGCTCGGGACGGCCGAGATAGCCGTCGGCCACCCCGGCACCACCCACGTAGATCTCACCGGCGGGCCCCGGCGGCAGGACGTGGCCGTGCTCGTCCCGGACCGACACCCACCAGCCGGGCAGCGCCCGGCCCACGGACCGGGACCGCTCCAGGACCTCGCGCGGGGTCACCTCCTGCGCGGTGACGTGGACGGTCGTCTCCGTGATGCCGTACATGTTGACCAGCCGGCACCGGGCGGGGGAGTGACGGGCGAACCACCGCCCCAGCATCGCCGTGTTCAGCGGTTCGCCGCCGAAGACGACCAGCCGCAGGGCGAGCGGTGCGGCGCCCGTGGCCGACCGGGTGTCGGCCTCGATGAGCTGGGAGAACGCGGACGGGGTCTGGCTGAGGACGGTCACCCGCCGCCGGGCCAGCAGCTCGTGGAACTCGTCCGGGTCACGGGCCGCCCAGTGCGGTACGACGACCAGCCGGCCCCCGGTGAGCAGGCAGCCCCAGATCTCCCACACGGAGAAGTCGAAGGCACTGGAGTGGAAGAACGTCCACACGTCGTCCGGCCCGAGCCCGAGGTCCGCGGACGTGGCACCGACCAGGGCCAGCACGTTGCGGTGGGGGACCACGACCCCCTTCGGGCGGCCGGTGGATCCCGAGGTGTAGATGACGTAGGCGGCCGTGTCGGTGTTGCCGGTCTTCCCGGTCTCCAGGGGTTCCTGCGCGTCCATCAGTTCCTGGGGCGAGACCACGGTCACCCCCTCGATCCGGGGGAAGCGCGCCGGGTCCCCGATGACGACCGGCACCTGAGCGTCGGTCGCGGTGTAGCGCAGCCGCTCCTCGGGGTACCGGGCGTCCATCGGGACGTAGGCGCAGCCCGCCTTCAGCACGCCCAGCAGGGTGGCGACGAGCGTGGTGTCCCGCTCCAGGCACACCCCCACCCGTGCGCCGCCCACCCCGAGGGCGCGCAGCCCGGCGGCCACCCGCTCCGCCCGGTCGTCCAGCTGGCCGTACGTCAGACTGCTCTCGTCGTCGGTCACCGCGACGGCGTCCGGCCGCTGCCGGGCCAGCTCCGCGATCCGCCCGTCGATGGTCTCCGGCGGCGTCCGCCGCTCCGGCCCGGGCCCGGCGGGCGCGGGCTCGCCGGGGTCGGCCGCGGGACGGAAGCCGCCCAGCCGGGTCACGGCCTCGGCCGCGGCGTGGTCCAGCAGGCCCAGCCGCGCCGTCGGAGTCGTCCCGGGCAGGGTGCGCAGCCGCCGGGCCAGGTGCAGGACGCTCCGTCCGAACCACTCCGCGGTCGGCGGGGCCACCGTGCGGGGGTCGTGGTGGAGGCGGGCGGCGCAGGTGCCGTCGGGCTGCCGCTCCAGATGGAGGACCAGGGAGAGCCCCGACCCCGGGAACGGGGTGTAGGACGTCCCGGAGGCGGCGTCACCGAGGACCACGCCCACGCTCGCGACCGCAGCGCCGGGCAGCGGAGTGCCGGTACCGGCCGCGAGGAGGTCCGCGACCGTGCCGTCCGCGTCGACCCGGACGGAGCGCACCGCGGGACCGCCCGCCCGGAACGCGCGGTCGAACACCGCGATGCGCGCCTCCGGCCCGCCCTGGTAGCGCGCCAGCGCCAGCGCCGCCGCGGCCACCAGGGCCTCCTCCCCGGGCCACTCCGGACGGTCCGTCAGCGGGACCGTCCCGGCGGCGGTGGAGTCCGGCGCCTGGCGGTCCCCCAGGCCCCAGGGCACCGTGAGCGGCGTGGTGTCCCCGTCCGACCCGTCCTGCGCGTCCTGCGCGTCCGGTGTGTCGAGGGAGGGCAGCGGGTCGCCGTCGAGGGGCTCACCGTCCAGGAGGAGCGCCGCCAGCCGCACGAGGACGCCGTAGGGCACCGAACGCCGCGCCACCAGGACCGCGTCGACGACCCCGTCGGCGTACTCCACGAGCACGGCGCGCAACGGGGGTCCGCAGGGGTGCAGGGGCCGCTCGGCCTCCTGGCGGACGCGGGCGTGCCCGGGGCCGGTCGAGGAGTCCACCGCGAGCGGCAGGGTCCACAGCCTCGACCCCGCCGGCTCCGGCCGTTCCCTGCTCTCTTGTTCCAACAACGTCCGGCTCTGTTCCCGGTCGACCGGGTACCGGGCGCGTACCACCAGGCTGTGGCAGGCAGGAGTGCGTACGGTCATCAGATCTCCGTCTCCGAAGGGGGGCGGGCGGGCACGGTCACCGGGCGCTGAAGCCGCCGTCGACCGTGAGCACACTGCCGGTCACCTGGCGCGAGTCGTCGCCCGCCAGCCAGAGGGCCGCACCGGCGACGTCCGGGGGCTCGATGAGGGCGTTCATCGGCTGGGCCTGGACGAACACCTCCTCGTGTTCGTCGACGCGGACGTCGAGCGAGCGCGCTATCTCGGAGAGCATCCGGCCCTCGACCAGCGGGTCGTCCCGGACGGAGCCGGGGCAGAGCGCGTTCACCCGGACGCGGTGCGGCGCGTAGTCCAGTGCCGCCGCCTTGGTCAGGCCGATCATGCCGTGCTTGGCGGCCACGTAGCCGGCGAAGTGCCGGTAGCCCACGAGACCGGCCGTCGAGGCGATGTTGATGATGCTTCCCGAGCGCTGCTCGATCATCGCCGGGACCACGGCCTTGGTCATCCGCCAGGCGCCCGACAGGTCGACGTCCAGCATGAGCGACCACTCGTCCTCGGTGATCTCGTGGACCCTGCGGCCGGAGGGCGCGGCGATCCCCGCGCCGTTGACCAGGACGTCCAGCCGTCCGAACCGGTCGAGGCACTCCGCCACGACCGAGGTGACCCTTCGGAGGTCGCGCACGTCGCAGTGGGCCGGGAGCACCGTGACGCCGTGCCGCGCGCACAGGTCGGCCGTGTGCGCGAGCTGGGCGGCCGAGCCCATGGGGTAGCCCACGCCGGGGAGGTCGTCGGCGATGTCGAGCAGCAGCAGGTCGGCGCCCTCCGCCGCGAAGCGGACGGCACAGGCGCGGCCGAGCCCGCGCGCCGCCCCCGTGATCACGGCCGTCTTGCCCTTCAGCTGCACGGCGACCCTCCGCGGTCGGGGTCGGCCGGGGCGGCGCCGCCGTCGGAGAGTACCTGCGCGACCGTGGCCAGCAGCACCTCCGGGGAGTCGACCAGGTACATGTGGCTGCCGGGCAGTTCCCGGTAGTCGAAGGACGCCCCGGTGGTGCTCCGCCACTCCTCGGCCTGCGTCCGGGAGACGAGCCCGTCGTCGGCGCCGCGCAGCGAGGTGACCGGGAGCGGCAGCGGGGTGTCGGAGGCGGGGACGTAGTCCTCGTGCATCGCCACGTCGGCGCGCAGCAGGGGCAGGAGCAGCTCCCGCAGGTCGGGGTCGTCGAAGGCCGCGTGCCGGTAGCCGGCGAACTCGCCGACGCGGGCCAGGAACTCCTCGTCGTCCAGCCCGGTCGCCCGCCGCTCGCGCCCGCTGCCGGGTCCGGGGGATCCGCTCACGAAGAGGTGGCGGAGTCCGGAGCGTCCGCCCAGCTCGCGGGCCAGCTCGTACGCGAGGACGGCACCCAGGCTGTGCCCGAAGAGCGCGAACGGCGCCTCGCCGCCCACGAGTTCCAGTATTCGCGGGGCGAGGGCGGCGGCGGCCTCCGACGCGTCGGTGAACGGCTCCTCCAGGAACAGCTCCTCACGGCCGGGAAGTTGGAGGGGTACGACCTTGAGGCCGGGCGGTGCGACGTTCCAGGCGCGGTAGAACCCGGCTCCGCTGCCCGCGAAGGGAAGGCAGACGAGGGGCAACTCGGTGGGGGACACGACTCGTTCACTCCTTGTGTTCCGATGGGGCCGGAATGCTCATTTCGGGCATGGCACGCCGAAGCCCCGGCTCGGCGGGGCCGACGTCGGCCACCCGCTCCAACCGGAGCTTCTTCCTGCGGGTCAGGCGCGTTCGGCAGAGCTATGTCATGCCACGCCTGAGGTGAACTCGTGCTACGCGGTGCGGACTTCCCGCGTCTCCTTTCCGAGACCGGCGTCGCGGGCCAGCACGGCGGCGGAGGCCCGGTCGTGCACCTCCAGTTTCGCGAAGATCCGCGAGACGTAATTGCGTACGGTCTTTTCCGCCAGGAAGATCCGACGGGCGATCTGGTGGTTGCTCAGTCCGCCGGCGACCAGTTCCAGGATCTCGAGTTCCCTGCTGGTCAGTTCGGACAGCCCGGTCGTCTCCGGCAGGATCCGCATGGTGGAGAAATGCAGGCTGAGCCGGGAGGCGATGGTCCGGCTGAAGACGGCGCCCCCCTTGGCCACGATCTCGATGGAGTGGAGGAGTTCCTCGGAGGACCTCATGTGCGAGAGGTATCCGCTGACCCCGACGCGCAGGGCGGTGAAGACGGCGTCGTCGTCGTCGTTCTGCGACACCACCATCATTTTGGGCCTGGTCTTGTGGCGGCGGTATGTCGAGACGATCTGCTGGGCGTTCTCGTAGATGGACCTCTTCGAGGACGGCTCGCCCAGGATGACCACGTGCGGCTGTAATTCGGTGTTCTCGAGACATCGCATGCCGTCGAGGACGCCCACGGCCCGGCCGACGAGTGTGAATCTGCCATCCTGTTCGATGATTGTCTCCAGTCCGGCGAGTGAAACCGGATTGTCGCTGATGATGAACAGGTTGATCTCCATTTGTACGTCCCCCGTTTGGCACGTCGTACGGCTCGTTTTTCTTCGGTGCGTCATTCTTTGCAGGAGAAAGGCCGGTCCGGTGCTCCAGCGAGTATGGGTAGACGAATGATCGAAACGCAAGTTCCGCTCTTAACTGCAAGGGATCGTTCCGCTTGATGAGTGACTATCCGGTCATCCGGTATGTCTTCGCCGGACGGGTGTGGCGCGGGGACGCCGGCGGTCCCCTGGGCTCGCGGGTGAGCCCGGAGTCCCTGGGGCCACGGGCCCGGCGCGGCCCCGTCACCGGTTGCCCTCCCTCCGCGCCGGGCACCGTGCGGGCGCGGCGGACGGTGGCCGAAACGGGGAGGTGACGACTGTTTCCCGAGGAACGGATGTTTATCCAGAGACAGGGGGGGCATTGTCGACAGGCATATGGTGTGGACCAATGGGCCTGGTCGCCGGCGGGCGACAGTACACCCGCAGGGCGAATTGCGGTACACGCCGACCTTGATCCACGCCCGTACTGGACGCGCCTCGAACCGGCCCCCTACGTTCGGCACATGGGTAATGCTCCTCGTCGGCGCCTGATCACACTGGACGGGCTGGCCGCGCTCGGGTTCGTGATCCTCCCGCAGGTGTCGGTGCTGCGTCCGGCCGACGGCGGCGAGGTGAGCGCCACCGCCGTGTGGCTGCTGTCCCTGGGCACCGCGCTGCCGCTGGTCGTACGGAGGCTGTGGCCGGTCCCGGTGTTCGCGGTCGCGTTCACCGCCGCCTGGGTGGCGCTGGTCGCCGGGGTCGGGCCGACCCCCTTCCTCGCCGCCGCCTACGCCCTGTACCTGGTGGCCACCACCAGGAGGGGGCGACCGGGGCTTTCCGTGGCCCTCGTCGCCGGGCTGTGCACGGCCGGCGCGGTCCTGATGACGGTGTCGGGAGGGCAGGGGTACCAGGGCGGGAGCAGGGCCGTACAGGTCGTGCTCGGAGTGCTCGTCCTCGGCGCCACCTGGGCGACGGGGGCCGCGGTCAGGGAACGGCGGGAGAGCCTGCGGCGCGCCATCGAGCACGCGGCCGAGCAGGCGAAGGCCGAGGAACGCCTGCGCATCGCCCGTGACATCCACGACGTCGTCACCCACAGCGTGGGCGTGATCGCGATCAAGGCGAGCGTCGCCAACCACGTGGCCACCACCCGCCCCGAGGAGGCGCGGGAAGCCCTGGCGGTGATCGAGGACATCAGCCGCCGGGCGCTGCGTGACATGCGGGCCACCCTCAAGGTGCTGCGCCGCGAGCAGGACGGCGGCGCCGGCGACCTGCGGCCGGTCCAGGGGCTGACGGACCTGCCGGCCCTGGTGCGCACGGCCGAGGCCGCCGGAGTCCGCGTCGACCTGCGGAGCGAGTACGAGGAGGAGCCCCCGAACGGTGTCGCGCTGTCCGTGTTCCGGATCGTCCAGGAGGCCCTGACCAACGTCGTCAAGCATGCCGCGCCCACCCGCTGCCGGGTCCGGATCGCGGCCGTCCAGGGCACGTTGACGATCGACATCACCGACGAGGGCCCCGGGCCCGGGCACCGGCCCACCGTGCCCGGCGGGGGGATGGGCCTGGTCGGGATGAAGGAGCGGGTCGCCGCGCACAGCGGCACCTTCGGCGCCGGGCCGCGGCCGGGCGGCGGCTTCCGGATCGTGGTGACACTGCCGTACTGAGCCCGACCCGTTCCCGGGTGCCGGACTCATCCGCAGGTATGGGTTCGGCCCGTGCGGGCCGCCGCGGAATCCCGACCCCGGACCGATGCGGCCGGCCGGCCCGCCCGACGAGACTCGTCCCGTGATCGAAGTCCAGAACCTGACCAAGCGGTACGGGGAGACCACCGTCGTGGCAGGCCTCACCTTCACGGTGCGGCCGGGCGCCGTCACCGGATTCCTGGGCCCCAACGGGGCCGGGAAGTCCACGACGATGCGCATGATCCTCGGCCTCACCCGCCCGGATGCCGGAACCGCCCTCATCGGCGGCCGCCCCTATCACGAACTGACGTACCCCGCCCGACAGGTCGGCGCCCTGCTGGAGACGGCGGTCGCGCACCGCAGCCTGACCGCTGCCGACCATCTGCGCTGGATCGCGCAGAGCAACCGGATCGACCGGCGACGGGTCGCGGAGGTCCTGGAGGCGGTCGGCCTGACCGGAGCGGCCCGGCGGCGGGTCGGCACGTTCTCCCTCGGCATGGGACAGCGGCTCGGCCTGGCCGCGGCCCTGCTCGGCGACCCGCCCGTCCTGGTGCTCGACGAGCCGGTCAACGGCCTGGACGCCGAGGGCATCCGATGGCTGCGCGACCTGCTGCGCTCGATGGCCGCCGAGGGCCGGACCGTCCTCGTCTCCAGCCACTTGATGGCCGAGATGTCCGTGGTCGCGGACGACCTGGTCGTCATCGGCCGCGGACGACTGCTTACCCAGACCGGCACGGAGGAGTTCATCCGGCGCCACGCACGGACCTACGTGCGGGTGCGGACCTCCGAACCCCTGCGCCTGCACCGGGAACTGGAACGGAACGGCGCCTCGCTGAGCCTCGCGCACGACGGCAGCCTGGAGGTCGACGGCATGACGGCGGCCGAGATCAACCGGCTGGCCGCGGCGGGCGACCTCCCGCTCGAAGAGCTGAGCACCCACACGGGATCGCTCGAGGACACCTTCCTCAAGCTCACCGGCCCCGAAGGGAGCAGCACCCGTGTCTGAGACGGCCGCGGCCATGCGGGCCGAGTTCACCAAACTGCGCGGCGTCCGCGGCACGTTCGTCGCGCTGCTGCTGTTCGCCCCCGCCAGCCTCTTCCTCTCCGCCCTGGGCGGCTGGTCCGCGAGGAAGGCGATCGAGTCGGACAACCCCCTGCTCCGCTCCGACTTCACCCCCGAGCAGACCGGCATGGACGGCGTCCTCTACGGCCAGCTGGCGCTGATCGTGTTCGCCGTGCTCCTCGTCTCGAGCGAGTACTCGTCCGGCATGATGCGGGTCTCGCTGCTCGCCGTGCCCCGGCGCGGGCGGCTCTACCTGGCGAAGGCGGCCGTCACCGCCGCCGCCGCGGTGGCCGTCGCGATCCCCGTCACCGTCCTCGGCTACCTGCTCACGCAGTTCGCCCTCGGTCCCCACGGCGCCGGCATCGACACGAGTGGTGTCCCCCGCGCCCTCGCCGGCGCCGTGGTCTATCTGACGATGATGAGCCTGTTCGCGGCGGGCGTGGCCTCGACGGCCCGCGGCGCCGTCGTCCCGCTGGCCGTCCTGCTCCCGATGGTGCTCGCCGGCTCCCAGATCCTGTCCACCATCGGCGCGACCAAGGAGATGGTCCGGTACCTCCCCGACCGGGCCGGCATGCGGATGCTCACGGTCGGCTCGGACGACGCGCTCACCGGGTTCGCCGTCCTCCTCGCGTGGACCGTCGTGGCACTGGCGGCCGGCTGGCTGCGCCACCGGCGTTGGGACGGTTGACGGGACGGGCGGCGGGACGGTCGTGAGGCACCTGACCCATGACCGTGGGACATGACGCTGCGTAGATTCCCAGACATGTCACGGGCCGAACTGGTCGGCCCGGACGATCCCCATCTGGGAGGAACCATGTCCGCCATTTACGAGCCCCCGGCACTGCACGAGGTCGGCGACTTCGACGAGCTCACCAAGTGCCTCGGCATCGGCAGCTGCCAGGACTTCGTCGGCTGCGGCTACGCCGTCGTCTGCTTCTTCTGATCACAAGGGGTGCCGGTGCGCGCAGGCGCCCCCGCCCCCCCCCCCGGGGCGAGGCGCCAATGGATTAGGATTTTTTAAGGACAGCCCCGCCCGCGCCGGGGCGGGCCCCCCGCGGCGGGGGGCACACCCCAAAGACCC